>JAIUOC010000001.1:900000-1162175 GCA_020161265.1 Chloroflexota bacterium
CGCAAATAATTAGGATCACCTGCTAAAAACCCCTTTCGTTGAATAAAATACAGGAACATAAGGCGATTGAGCATTAATGATGTGTACCATTTTCGACTTTCTTCATCAAGAATACCCTCAATATCTTTCATAAAATTATCGTGGCGTTCTTCAAATAATTTATAAAATTGTTTCGTAACTTTTTCGACATCAAATGCAGATCTTGTTCGCTGTGCCATATCAGTAATCGATAATCTGCCTTCTTCGCTGATATCAACGTATAGTTCGGCTAATCGCTGAATGAGATCATCGTTCGTTCTGCCTCTAGTCCAAGTGAATGCTCGCGGACGACGAATACCATTATCGGATTTTACCCACATCCAAGTTTGGCAGGTTTGAGCAGGATCGATAAAGACCAAAATCCGTTCTTGCGAGAATTTAGCTACTTCGCTATCAAGTTTCAATCGGATCTTAAGATCGGGGATTGATAGATTCGCATCAGTATTCTCACACAACAATAAGCGTAAGCCTTGTTTATGGGCGATTGGTTTAAGTATAAACGTTCGATCATCAACTGCCAGCAACACAGCTGACTCATTTAAAATACTCCAACCCAACTCATCGCGAAGAGCTACAAAGTTAAACGTATTTAGTGCATTGCGTATCTTAGATTGATTAGCAGGCATAAGATGTCTCTCCAAGCTAGATCATTACATTATGAGTATTGGATCAGCCACTGGCATTACATCGACACTACAGCTCAAACAGAAGATTCCTACTTAACGATCCCATATCCCTAGTGAGCAAATTAATCGTGGTTCTCGCACATCATCATCATCATGAATAATACAGAGACGGTTCTCATTTCGCAGCGCCATGATCAATTCAGCGAGAGCTTGATCACTAATTCCTGCTCGAAGTTGACGATTAATACTATCCAAGGCTGTTTGACGCAGAGGATAACGATAGATGTCATCAACAGCGCGGGATAACTCTGTCGATTCAAATATCTGCCCACGAATACTATCTGTATAATGTTTCAAGCGCTCATACGTGCGAAAACGAGCACCAGTGGTTCGGCCTAAGCCACCACCAACGGTTTGTTCTTCATAGGTAATATGTTCTACACCAGCCTGGACTAAGCTATGATGCTGGATATGACGACTAATAGCAGGGGTATTAGGCGAGCAGGCAGCTGCTTGCAAAATCGTCAACTGTGACTGGGTTATATAGCGTTTCGCTTCATCAACCCACGCAAGGGCATCATTTCCATTAGCCGTCCGTAGATAAACTAAGACTCCCGACGGATAAGCAGGAAGTGAATTAAATGAACGGCTACTATAAATCACGTCTGGAAGATTCGGAATTAAGTGGTTGAGGCCAGGATCATTATCTATAGCATTTTTCCAAATTTGATAGGCATACGACACTAAATCAATCTCACCTGGATCATCATCGCCATCAAGCACCGCAGCATTTTCGCTATAGAGATCGAGCAAAGATGTATCATTTTGCTCATCTTCAAAAAAAGCCTCATCGCTGCCCATAACTTCGGCATTTTGACGTAAGCGATCACGCACTCGTGCCCGTAACTTGAGAATTCGCTCAATTCCATCCGCTGGTAAGAACGAATAGCAGAGAATTTCTTGAGCAGTTTGACCGATACGATCAATCCGTCCTGCTCGTTGAATGAGTCGAATAATTGCCCAAGGTAAGTCATAATTAACAATAATATGGGCATCTTGAAGATTTTGGCCTTCACTCAATACATCAGTAGCAATCAGAATCCGAATTTCATCGCTAGGTTGCAACAGACTAATACCGTTGCTCTTAGGGCTAAACCGTCGGATCAACATCGTTGCATCAACTGATCCACCTTTGATCGTCGCTACTTGTTGGATACCCGCTAAGTGTAATTGTGCTTTGAGATAGTCAAGTGTATCGGCAAACTGGGTAAAAACAAGAATTTTCTCGTGGGGGTGTTGACGTTCGATTAAATCAACCAACTGCTGGAGTTTTCGATCATGCGCTGGAATCCATTGCCCACAATGAGTCGCCACATAATGGAGACGTTGGATATCAGCCATTAGCTGGCGTTTCAAATCACGGCTAAAAAAGCTCGGACGAACCCACTTAAATTGATTATGATAGCGGGTTGCATACGCTTGATACAATACGCTAGCACGCTGGCGAAATCGCAGAGGACTCCACAGGTGATCAGGCTCTTCTAGGAGTAAGACTGGATCATCATTCGGTGTCGTAATATCATGATCTTGATCATGTTGGCTTGAATCGAGCAAGGCCGCGCTTTGTGAGCCAAGCGGAATCGCACGATTCTGATCGAGCGCATGTAACACAATATAATTGCGCAGAATATGACGCTCAATTGATTGTAAAAATGCTGGCCCGCCACTTTCCAAGCGCTTAAAAATATTCGTGCGACTAAACCCGCGTAGCCGATTGCGAGCACGACGCAAATCCTCGATAATTGCAAGCTCACTCGCCGATGGATGCTCAGAAAACGATGAGCGAAGATACATTCCAAGCGCATACCGAGGAAGCGTTAATTCATCGATGGCATCGACAACCAACGGATCAAGCAAGCGTGAATAGCCATTATTAGGATCATCAGGATCAATATTGAAGCGTAGTGTCCGTGGGATGCGTTGGGGGAAAATCGTTTTGTTACCATTTGAAAACTGTAAAAACCGTAAGCCTGTTTCGACATCAAGAACAGCATAGTTTTGTTTGATGAAGGATCGTGTTCGCCGAACCAAGTATCGGCGCATCAATTCACGCCAGTCATCAGCATAGGTGCTTTTTTCAAAGGCTGCAAGGGTTGAAGGCGATCGTTGATGCAGTCGCGCAAAATCTAGCTCACCAATCTCACGCAGCAACATTTCAGGCCGAATTCCAAGATCTTCATCTTCATCAAGAAATAATCCCAATTGGGCTGACAGATCCCGATATTGTTTGTTATAGGGTGTCGCTGATAACAGAATACACTTGCTATCGCTCTGTTGAATATAGGTTTTGAGCGCCTTATAACGTTGCCCTTCAGGATTACGCAAATTATGACTTTCATCGATCAACACCAAGCGATAGCGTGCTGGAATCGTCTGCATTTCGGCTTCAGTTACCCGACTTAAGGGCAGCACCCGCGCTCGCAAGCCATAGCGTTGACTATAAGCGACCCACATATCTTCGAGATGTTTAGGGCAGATAATTAACGTGCTATAGCCATAACTATCCTCCATCATGCGAGCTAAGGCGGTGGCCATCATCGTCTTACCCAAACCCACCACATCGCCGATGAGCACTCCACCTCGTTGTTTGAGATGACGAGCTGCAATTTTCACGGCTGCTGCCTGAAAATCGAAAAGTTCCTGGTTCATATCAAATGGGATAGAAAATTCGGCTAAACCTGCGCGAGCTTCCTGCGATAAATGATAAATCATCTTCAAATAGACATGATAGGGAGCAACTGTTGATCCTCGTGCCCAACTTTCATCAATAATCGCCGCCAATTCTGCTGAAATATCAAGACACCAGCGATCATCCCAAAGTTCATCAAACCATCCTTGTAATTTCTCGCAAGTATTTGTTTCAAGAACATCAAGATTCAATTCTGTTTGGGTTACCAAGCCAGCAAACGTCAAATTACTGCTACCAACGTACCCAATAAATGGATTAAGTGGATCAGAAACTTGAAATAAATAAAGCTTCGCATGTAGGTTATGACGCAAAAACAATTTAATCACAACTTTGCCTTCTTTAAGTTGGCGGCTCAGCTGACGCAAGCCCGCTTCATCGGCATTATTGGGAGCACCCACCATTAACTGTTGACGAAACTCCTCAGCCATTTGTTGTTTCAAGCGCACAATTCGCGACTGATCCATCCCAAGATTGGGAACAAGACTTAGGGCAGCGCGAAGTTCATCACGGGGTGCAGACTGCATCCCAATGAGAACTCGGCAACATGAATGCTGACCACCAGACCATTGATCTATGCGATCAGCAATCATTCGCCATCCTCGCAAATTAAAATAGCCAATACAAAAATCAGCCCGAAGCGCTGAATCAAGTGTAAGCAGCAGTTGGTCAAGAAACTGTCGATGCATATTATCAAAGATATCAGGCATATGGTATTCCCACGACGAAGGAACGGCTTACGCAAGCATACCATACTCTATAACAAATTTACTTACAAGACCTTTAACCTATAGATCTGATATCAATTATATTTTTTATAGGATTATACTTTCCAGCCTACCATAGCAATCAATCTTATGGAACCCAAATCAAATACATTGGAGAGGCCTCCACCACGCTGCCATAAACATCATTAAATTGAACAGTGATTGATTGGCCAGCATACGGCGCGAGGGTCGCATAGGGCACAGTTACAATCGCCGAATTAGGGGTTGAATATTCATGGCGAAAAATTTGGGTGCTATTAGCATATAACACCACTGCATCATCAACTAGGCTCGGCATAACGCTCGTTGGGCTGGCCGAAAGATAATACGTACCAGTTGCAGGCAAATCACTGGGCAATATAAAGCTTGAGTTCAAAAAGGTTTCGCCTTGAACAGTGATCGGGCGAATCGGAATCGTATTAGGATTAATCGTAGCAATCAGGGTCGTCATCCGTTTAAAGACCAATGGCAAATAGGCAACCGATTGTGCTAGGCTAAACACATAGGCCGCACCAGCATTCATCGCGCTGTTATCGGTTTGGTTGCCATCAATTCCGGTTGCATTGCTATCTTCCCACCATGCCCCAACCACCAAACTTAAACCATCGGTTGCCATGGTATAGCCAAAAGTATCTTCAACTCCAGTATTCGAGGCTTTCAAATAGTGTTGCTGGCTCCACACCGTACCAACTCGTGCAAAGACAAAAGCCGCTCCAGAACCGCCAGCATCAGCATTCTGTTGATCACCATTGATGCCAATGGCCGCACTATCGTCAGCATAGGCGCTAACAATCAGCCGATCGCCACGCAACACCAATGCATGACCAAAATAATTTTCAGTATCAGTATTTGAGGCTTTAATATAGGCTTGCTGGCTCCAACTCACACCATCAAAGCTATAGACATAGGCAGCTCCTGAAAAGGTCGTATTATTATTATTTTGGTCACCATTAACGCCCGTAGCCGAACTATCTTCCCACCATGCGCCAACTGCTACGGTTGAGTCATCGATCGTCACGCTCTCGCCGAAGAAATCGTTGGCCTCGGTATTTGAGGCTTTGAGGTAAGCTTGCTGACTCCAGGTCGTGCCACTGCGTACAAAAACATAGGCTGCGCCAGCACTAGCTGCATCATTATTGGATTGATCACCATTAATGCCAGTGGCAGCACTATCTTCATTGACCGCCCCAACCACCAAGCGATCGCCGCTTAGGTCAAGTGCCATCGCAAAATTATCGTTGGCCTCGGTATTTGAGGCTTTGAGATAGGCTTGTTGGCTCCAGGTCGTGCCAGTGCGCACAAATATATAGGCTGCTCCTGAACGGACAGCATTATTATCGGATTGGTTGCCATTAACTCCAGTCGCATTGCTCGATTCAAGATTAGCCCCAACCGCTAAGGTATTGCCATCAAGCGCGACAATCCAGCCAAATTGATCAAAGGCTTCAGCATTTGAAGCTTTGAGATAGGATTGCTGGCTCCAAGTCGTGCCACTGCGCACAAAAACATAAACGGCCCCAGCATTCATCGCGCTGTTATCGGTTTGGTTGCCATTAATTCCGGTGGCCTCACTTGATTCATTGACCGCCCCAACCACCAAGGTATTACCAGACAATGCCACGCTATGACCGAATAGATCATTGAAATCGGGATTTGAGGCTTTAATATAGGCTTGCTGGCTCCAGGTGGTCCCAGTACGCACAAAAATATAAACTGCACCTGAACTAATGACACTATTATCCTGTTGATTGCCATTAATTCCAGTGGCCGCGCTTGATTCGTTGGGCGCACCAATCGCAATTGTATTGCCATCGATCGCCACGCTTGAGCTAAACTGATCGCCAAGATTGGTATTTGAAGCCTTGAGATAGGCTTGTTGGCTTGGGGGTAATAGCTGGCTAATGGCTTGCCAATCGCTGGCGCGGATGCTCGCTGATTGGGCTGATTGGGCATGGGCAAACCGCCCAACTCGCGCCAACCCAATAACCACAGCCAACAACAATAATCCAGCAATAATTCGGCGAGCAACTCGCATAGTCGGCAGCATTTGATCAGAATGAAAAGCCATGCACTGCTCCTTTTTTTAATTTCGCAACGGCTTGGGCAGCATAGCAGACCACCCTAGCTTGCTCAAGGGTTAATTTGTGGGCTATTAATCTAACGTTGTGGGGTAGCAAAAAATGAATTTCAGCCTATTGCGATACGCTCAGGCGGTTCCATGCTATGATGGAGTGTGCCGCAGGGAACAACACAAGGAGCTGTATTGGTATGACGATTAAACGCCCAGAATTGAGTGTGTGTGTGTTCTGTGGTTCGCGCAATGGAGCGCAACCAGACTATAGCGATGCAGCTAGGGAACTCGGTATCGCCGCAGCCCAACGGGGTTTAGGCTTAGTCTATGGTGGCTCTTCGAACGGCTTGATGGGAATTTTGGCCAACAGTGCGCTGGCAGCCGGAGGCTATGTCGAAGGCATTATTCCCGATGGCCTTTTTTTAAAGGAAGTGGCCCATCCGCGCTTATCGCAGCGCTTTGTCGTGCGCAGCATGCACGAACGCAAAGCCATGATGGCCGAACGTTCAAACGCATTTATCGCGCTACCAGGTGGTTTAGGTACGTTCGAGGAATTATTTGAGATTTTAACCTGGGCCCAGCTTGGCATCCACGCCAAACCAATTGTGGTCTGGAATGTCAAAGGCTACTATGACCCGCTGCTGGCCTTTATCGAAGGAGCGGTCACTGAAGGCTTTGTGGCTCCTGAACATCGGCGGTTTATTTCAATTCGCAGCACGCTTGATGAAGTATTGCACGATGTGTTAAATTTTAAAGCGCCCACTAGCATTGCCAAATGGCTCGAACGCGATGAACTCTAAGTGCTCAATCTAACAATTTTAAGTAATACATTCGGCGGGGATGCTTGATCCATCCCCGCCTGATTGTTTAACTATTGGCTGATATAGGGCGCAAACAGCACAAAACGGGTTGGCGCAGGCAAGCTATATTCAAATGCGCCAATATCACAAACCGCTTGCAGATCGCCATCGCCATCTTGTGGGCGGGCAATTCCCCGCTGATCAAACGGGCCACAATCAGCACCAGCATCAATCGCTGGACTCAGCGGATTAAGGCTATAACTCCGAGTTGTGCCAGAATGAAAATCAAATTGATCGAGGATCGGGTCAAGATTAAGTTGATCACTCGCTTGTGCTTGAAAAGTACAGTGGCTGGGATGTTCTAGCAAATTATGGTCAAGACTTAGAACCGTGCCCCTACAATCATAGACATCAACTACGCTAGTATTATAATTCTTGGCCACAATTGTATTGCCAATGGACATACGGCCAATCGCGTAGAGGCCTGCAGTCAACATATTTTCATTACCATCATCATTCTCATAATAGCCATTGGTGTTGGAAACAATCGTTGAATTGGTAATTGTCATTATTGCAGTCGCTTGGAGTTGAGCAATCCCGCTGCCCGTATGAAACGAGTAATTATCGGCAATGGTGCTGGTGTCAAGCGTCACCACACCGAGATTTTGGTAAATTGCGCCACCATAACCAAAACACTCTTCATCATTCCGAACCCCACCACTACTACGGTTTTCAACCCATTCACTATCAAGCAGCGTTGCCTTGCCAGCATGCTGATAGAGCGCTCCGCCGAGATCAGCATAGTTGCCAATAAAGCGACTTCGGCTAACCGAGAGCGTTGCCGCATTATAAATTGCCCCACCACGCGAACATTGACGGGCATTAGAATTACTAAAACCATTCGCAATAAAGGTAGTATCAGCAATTGTGGCGCTGCTTGCTCCACGCAGTGACAAGCCCTGTGGCGTATTATTTAACAGCCCACCACCTGTTATCATCACTCGCCCACCAAGGACATTGATCGCAGCCGAGGTTTGGTGACTATCGGATGAACGCTGAATCACGCTATTCAGCAGACTTAAATTACCCTTGATCATATAAATTGCTGGCCCAAAACCACGTTGATTGTTATCAAAAAGCGAATTGGTAATAGTCACCGCTTGGCTACTTATGTATAAGCCAGCCCCAAAACCACTGCCTGCATCAAAACCATCAACATATGAACGTAACGTATTACTGCGAATCGTACTGTCGTCGATCTTGAGGGTTCCGTTCAGGCTAGCAATGCCACCACCATAGTTATTGCCCAGCAGCGTGGAGCGCAGCAAGCCATTCCGTTCAATCAAACTCGATTGAATATGCAGATTGCCATAGCGATGCAAAATACCATGGCCATAGTAGCGTCCCGTTTCATCATCATTATCCACAAAGCCATTGCGAATTTGCAGATTGTTCAGGGTCACCGTGGCCGTGTAGATATCGAGTACGCGATCGCTTTCCATGCCATCAATAATTGTGGTGGCCGAACTCACCCCAGTAATCGTTAAATCGCTCAAAATATCCAGATCGCCAAGCGCACCCGTCTCATCATTCATGCCATTGCGGGTTAAACGATAGCTTGCCGCAGCGAGCTGAATCGTATCGTTCGCTCCACCAGCGGGACAAGCATCATAGGCCTGGTTGGTATTGGCCGCATAAAGCGCCTCACGCAACGAACATGTGCCATTATCGGCAATAAAATCATCATCCGCCGTTGTTACCACAAAGGTCGTTTGCAGGCTCGCCGCTTGGGCAGGCAACATGAACCCCAGCAGGCTCACAAAACCAATTATAACCAGCAATCCACGGACAAAAGAACCCATAAACCCTCCACAGCCAAAGTAACAGCAAGGCTAGTATCGGCGATGGTGGATATAAACACAATCTAAAAAGCTCGGCTTTTTAGGGCACATTTGTGGAGTTTTTTTGACTGAATGACTCGATTAACGAATCGCGCCAATTTCTGCCATAAACAGGCCGGAAATTGGCGCAACTGCTTGATTCAGCTGTTTAAGCGAAGATTAGGCAAATAAAATTATTGAGCGCAAACTATCTAAGGTTTCTTGAATTGCCTGGGGAATAATTCCATCGTTGGTGATGTCGCTAACGATTGCGCTGATATGTTGTTCTAAAGCTTGTTCGTTGTCATTCCAAATGTAGGGGCGTTCGTGCGAAATCGGCTTGCCTACCACTTCACGCATCGCACTGTAGAGCTTGGCGGTCATCGGCGAAAGTGTTTCAACTGCGTTATAGTGCCCAGTTCGCTTGAAGGTGCGTAAATCGACCGCTTGCACCCCAAAAATCAAGGCAATCGCAATATATTGTTGCAAAGTTTCGATCGTTTGGCGGGCCAAATTAGCCGAACCAAAGCCTTGGCTGTTGATATTTTGGTTAAATTGTTCAGCATGCGTTGGAAAACGATCAGCCAACGAGTTACCCAAAAAGCCCAAAATTGGCATAATCGAGTTGCCCGAAATTTGCAAGCCTTTGAGGCCCATATTGACCTTGCGGTCGGTGTTGCCGACCAAAGAGGCCGATAAGCCATTGTTGAATTGTGGCGAAACCAACAAAGCAATTTGGACATCAAGGTGTTTGGCCATCAAGCCCATGTAATAGCGCAATTGATCCATGCCTACGCCAATGTATTGGCCGAGGAAATTGCCGCCATGATAGCTGGCCCCAGCTTCGGTATTAATTAAAGGATTATCGTTGGCCGAGTTGATTTCGACTCGCAAATGATGGGTGATATAGGCCATACCATCAATGATTGGCCCAAGAAACTGGGGCAAACAGCGCAGCGAATAGCGATCTTGAATCAAATCACCCTCGCGATATTCATGTCGTCCATCAAGTTCATCGCGCGATAACGCCGAGCCTTCTAAAATTTGTAGCATATGGTCGGCGGCCCAAACTTGGCCAGTATGCGCTTTATGCTGATGAATAAACGGGTGGAATGATTGATTGGTGCCTTGCAAGCCTTGAATCATCAACCCATGGATATTCAGCGCCAAGCCCAGCAAAATCCTTGCATCATGCAGCACATTCGAAGCAATCCCCGTCATCACCGATGTGCCATTCATCATGGCCAAGCCTTCTTTGGGCAACAACTGCAAGCGTGGCAAGTTGAGCCGTTCCAAAGCCTCAAGACAATCAATATTTTCGCCATCAAAATCGACGCGGAAGGCGGGATCTGTGCCAAGCAAGGCTCCAGTAATGCTGATTAATGGCACAAGATCGCCGCTAGCCCCAATTGAACCAAACTCGCGCACATGCGGCGTGACATTGGCATTCAAAAACGTCATCATGCGTTGAATAATTTCCAGGCGAATGCCCGAAACCCCGCGCATATGCGAATTGGCGCGTAGCAACATCGCCGCCCGGACATCGGCCAAGGGCAACAATTTGCCAGCGCCAGTTTTGTGATACCAAATGGCATTATTCTGCAAATCGGCAGCTTCCTCGGACGAAATAACCACATCGGCCATGCCACCAAAGCCAGTTGTTACCCCATACACAGGCTTACTAGCTTTAACTGCATCGTTAATGTAGGTACACGAGGCCTCGATCTGTTGCAAGATCTCAGGATTATCAGTTAGCCCAACTGGTTGATTATGGCGAGCCACGCGAACAACGTCCTCAATGGTTAGGCCTGTACCTGTTAGGGTTACTTGGTGGCGCATGTGGTTTTCCAACGTTGAATTTGTTGATAGTCGCTCTAACATGTCCTAAACCTTTCGAATTTAGGCTCCAGCCTCGTTGCGTAAGAGCCGCTTTAACACTTTGCCGGTCGGGTTTTTGGGAATTGAATCAACGACTTTGATTGCGGTTGGCACTTTAAAGCTCGCCATATGTTGGCGACAAAACGCGATAATTGCTTGAATTGGCAGCTGTTGATTGGCTTTGAAGACGATTTGGGCTTCAACGCGTTCTCCAGTAATCGCATCGGCAACCCCATAGACCGCCACTTCAGCAACCTCGGGTAATTGATAGATGACGTTTTCGACTTCAGCGGGGTACACTTTAATCCCAGCAACGTTGATCATATCTTTCAACCGATCAACGATAAATAAATAACCAGCTTGGTCTTTTTTGCCAAGGTCGCCTGTATAAAACCAGCCATCGCGAATTGCTTGCGCGGTTGCGGTTGGATTATTCCAATAGCCCAACATGACATTTGGGCCACGAATAATAATTTCTCCCACCTCATCAGGCAATACTTCGACATCGGTTTCAATATCGACGATTTTTATTTCAACTTGCTCAATTGGCACACCAACCGAGCCAAGTTTATAGTCGGAGATATGATTATAAGCAGCAAACGGTGAGGTTTCAGTTAAACCATAGCCTTCATGAATTGGTAATTTATATTTGGCATACCAACGCTGAGCAATTTCAAGCGGCAAAATTGCTGCTCCTGAGAAGAAATAACGTACTGCATGAAATTGCTCAGGCTCAGTTTTATTCAATAGCAACAGATAAATTGTTGGTACACCAAAAAACATCGTTACTTGATCGGATTGAATTGAACGCAGCACTAAATCAAGATTAAAGCTGCGGTGTAATACAATTGTGGCTCCAGCATTCAGGGCACTATTAAAAATCGCATTTTGGCCAAAACAATGAAAAAGTGGCACGCACAGCAATAAGCGATCGCTTGAGCGCATATCACAATAGCGATTTTTAGCCTGCATATTCGAGATAATATTATGGTGCGAGAGAGTTACACCTTTGGGAAAGCCAGTCGTACCCGATGAATACACAATCGCAGCCGGATCATGGGGTTGCATAGCACGAGCTTGATATTCCTTGGGCGCTGATTCGATTAAGCTGGCTAAACTTGTCGATGCATCAGCCGAACCAGTGACGAGCACATGCTTGAGGCTTGGGCATTCAGTGATTGGCACACGTTGGGCTAATTCTGGCGTGGTGATCATTGCTGTAGCTTGGCTATCGTTGACAATAAATTGAATCTCGTTGTACTGGAGTTGCACATTCAACGAAACGGCAATCGCGCCGAGTTTAATAATGCCAAGATAGCTAAACATAAATTCAGGAATATTGGGCAAGAAAAGCGCGACGCGATCGCCAACCCGAATGCCAAGTTGGGCTAGGCCATTAGCCACTTGATTAGCTTGTTGATCAAGTTCTTGATAGCTATAGTGGGTATTTTCAAAAATCAGCGCTAGCTTGTTGGGGCTGTGAAGTCGCGCTTTTTCAATATGCTGGGCAATATTCATCTGCTGCATCTTTCCCTTATCAATTCGTGGTTGGGCCGACCAACCTTCAATATCAGCACATTGGCACAAAGCAAGGCCTACGGGGTGCTCGCTGGAAGTGGCATCGCAGCCAATCTCAATCAGCAAACACCTCGATTGATCGCAAACAAATAACCTAGGAATCAGCCTTAATTGAGCACCAGAGGCGGCACTGCCTAGGGGCAAGCTTACGAGGCAACGGTTCGGGTATGCGGTAATTTGCTTTGAATTAATTCCAGCGCTGGGCTAGCAGCCTCCAAGGCGCGAAATTCCTCGCCCATTGCCGTAACTCGTTGTTTAAAGTTAGGATTTTGAATCACTTGGTTGAGCATGGTTTCCAGCGCTTGGGCCGAAACTTTACCCATCGCACCCATCAACCCTAGCTCATGGTAAACAACCCGCGCCGCATAGCCAGGTTGATCACGCATCCCAGGGAATACCACCATTGGCACGTTGAAATAGACACATTCCTTAATCGTGCCAACCCCACCATGGGTAATCATCACGCTGGTGCGCGGCAAAATTTGCTCGACCGAAGCCCATTGCAGCAAATGCACATTGGCTGGCACATTGGCAAATTCATGGGCTTTAAATTCTTTGCCGAGCGCCATAATCAATTGCCAATCGGGGCGACTGCGCATTGTGTCGATCACGGTTTGAAAAAAGCGCCGACTATGCTTGTAGATATGGCTTTGGCTGCCCAAGGTACAAAAAATCAGCGGTTTGTCGGGGTCAATCTGCGACCAATCAAAGGCCGCTTCTTGACGATCAAGATCGATCGATGGCTCACAGTAGAAAATCCCTTGCTCAACGCTTGGCCGTGGAAAATCAAAGGCTTGCGGGCAAAGCACGAGTTCGGGTATCTCAAGTTGCGGTCGCAAGCGCGGAAATAGCGCCGCTGGCACAACTAAATCGGCAGGAAAGCCAAAGTGGGTTGCCAGTTCGGTTAGTTTTTTCTGAAAATTGTAGCCAATCAAAAGGTTGGTTATTTTGATCGCTAACCCGCTGAATTTCCAAGCCATGCCAGCTTTAGAGAGCGAGGCAGGGGTGTTATCGGGCACAATATTGGTGACAACTGGCGGATAATTGGCGGCCTGCGGAAGATTAATATTAATACTCAGACTAATCACTTCCAGGCCAGCATGCCGCGCCATAAGGCTCAGCGGGGCCAAAAATCCATCAAAAAGACATAAATCTGTCCCAATATCCAACAAACTACGCTTGATTGGATTTTGATCTTCACGCACAGTTTGAAACAACTTGAGATAAAACGCCGTTTGCGAAACCTCTTTCAAAAAGGCTCGGCCACGGGTGTTTGCAATTCGCTCGGTTTGCTGAGCACGAAAGCCCTTGGGAAAATCCTCAGCAAACAAGGGCAAATATTCAAAGCCTTGCTTGCGAATATACTCCTCAAAATCGGCCAAGGCTAAATAGTACACCTGATGGCCTTGGGCTTTTAAGCTTTTGCCAAGCTTGAAACTAGGAATAAGATGGCCTTCTTCGGGAAACATACTGATAACAATCGTCGCCATTTGATCATACTCCTATCGTGGTTCCCCCTCGCTCGCTCGGCGGGAGAGGGGGCTAGGGGTGAGGGAGCGCAACTAGGCCACGCCTTGACGAAACGAGCGCACCGCCCAAAAAACACCCAAAAACGACAATACGCCCATCACTGCAAACCCTTGCCAAACCGCTGGATGTTCAAGCTGACCAATAAACAAGGCCCGCGAGGCATCAACAGCATAGGCAAATGGATTAACTCCCGCGACATTGCGAATCCAATCAGGAGCTAAAGTGAGCGGTAGCGTAATGCCTGAAAGCAGTAAAATTGGCAAGATCAAAAAGTTGAGCAACGAGGCAACTGTGTTTTCATCCTGCAAAATCAGCGCAACCGCATACGAGCATGAAGAAACCAACAAGCCCAGCAGCACCACAATCAACAACGAAAGCGCTACGCCAGCAGGATCAGCCCGCAAGCCCATAAGCCATGCCACGCCAACCAGCACCAAGGCTTGCAGCAGCAACATCGTGACATCGCGCAGCAAACGCCCAAGCACGAGCGCCAACCGACTCAGTGGCGTAACCCGCATGCGCTCAAGCACGCCCGCCCGCAACTCGGCAATAAAGCCAAATACCACAAACAACGAGCCAGTAATACCCAACATCACCAGCAAGCCAGGCGTAAAAACCCCGATTGCGCCGCCTTCGGGAAAGCCCTCAGTTCCAGCAATTGGCTCTAACAAGGGCGCAAATAATAACAATTGCACCACTGGTTGAAAAAGGCCGACAATCACCATCACTGGGTTGCGCATGGTCATGGTGAGATAATGTTTAAACAGCAGCCATGTATCACGTAGCGATTGCATTGAATATCCTCGAGCTAGTTGGCAGACTCGCGTAATGAACGACCAGTTTGCTTAAGAAAAACATCATCCAGCGAAGGGCGCGAAAGTTCAACGGTTTGAACTTGCACATTGGCTTCATCGATCAGCCGCAAAATTAATGGCAAAGCCTCGGAGCCACGGTCAACCACCAAGCGAATTGTTTGCTCAGCATATTCCAGCGAATGGATATAGCTCTGCTGTTGCAACAAAGCTTGAACGGTGTGATCGATTTCAGGTTGAAATTGCAAGCCCAAGGTGATCGTATCGCCAACGATCTGGCGTTTGAGGGCATCGGGCGTACCTTCAACCACAATCCGACCATCATCAATAATCGCCAAGCGTTGACAGAGTGCATCAGCCTCATCAAGGTAGTGGGTCGTCATAAAAATCGTTGTGCCCTCGGTATTCAGACGGCGCACCTCAGCCCACAACCAAGCCCGACTTTGCGGATCAAGCGCGGCAGTCGGCTCATCGAGCAAGAGCAATTTAGGTTTATGCACCATACCCAAGGCCAAATCGAGGCGACGGCGTTGACCACCGGAGTAGCTGCTACTTGGGCGATCGGCAATCTGCTCAAGATCAAGCGCTGCCAATAATTCTTTGGCTCGCACATCGGCATCGTGAGGGGTTATGCCATAAAAGCGGGCTTGTAGAATCAAATTTTCACGCGCAGTACAAGCGCCCTCGGCTCCGCCAGCTTGGCTCACATAGCCAATTTTTTCGCGAACCTGGCGCGAATGTTGTAAGAGATCGATACCAGCAATCGTTGCCTGACCACTACTTGGCTTGAGCAAGGTCGTCAGCATGCGCATTGTGGTCGTTTTACCGGCCCCGTTCGGCCCGAGAAATCCAAAAATTTCGCCTGCTTGAACATTCATCGTCACGCCTTTGACGGCCTCGACTAAGCGTCCACGCACCCGAAAACTTTTGGCCAATTCCTTGGTTTCAAGAATAATCATCAAGCTGCTCCGTTGAGGTTCATGTGTGATAGACCGTTTTCAGCATTGGAAGCCTCGACCGCATGATGGAACGAGGAATTGGCGGCAAACGTGATGTTCAGATTAGAACAATTGTTCACCGAGCAACCTGGTGTTGCAGGTTGATAGTACGCCAGGGGTGAGATGAGGCAGCAGATGGCGCAAGCATATTCATGGCGCTAGCGTCAGCTTCGTTGCCTAGCTAGCACCCTAGTTGTTTCCCAAATTAGGCCTTGGGATTATTTATGCCTATTCAGGTTTATTGGCGTTAACTCGTCGCACGATCTGCATAATCAAGGTGCTGATGACTCCTGCACCCAGCGAGGCCAAACCAGCTTTGCGGGCAGGACCTTTTGATTGCGCCAGCCCTGATAACATCTGCGAGCAAAGCACACCCAAAGCAGTTGCAGCCAAGACATCTTGTTGCGAGCGGAAGGTCAAGCGCTGGCGATCGGTTGCCAGCGAAGCCAAAAAGACCCCCAACAAACAGTAGGAAGAACCAGACATATTTGTCAGCACAGCATCATCGTCAGCTTGGGGCGCAGTCACGAGCAATGGCACAAAAATACCCAGCCGTACCGCTGAAAAAGCGAGACTAAACGATTGGAAGCGGGTAGTTGCTGTGCCTAAAATGCTGACGGCAGCACCTTCACGGAGGGCCGCAGCGAGGCTAGGGTGAACCAAGCTATAGCTAAGAATTCGCCAAACTTGGCCTGTGTTAAGCTGCGATTTTTGAAACGCACCCCAGCCGGCTTTGGTTTCGGCCTCGCTTGAGTTGGCATTCATCAACGCACTCAGACCACTCAACCCATACAGCACTGCCACCTTGGCTAAACTGTCGGTGACAGGCACCAACAATGCACCAACTGGCAGCAAATCGGCAGCGTCGGTTGATTCTAGGGCGCTATCGTCAACGGTTGTATGTTCGCTCAGGGCAAAAAGTTGTTTGGTGGCCTGCAAACCCAACCCGATCATGCTTAATCGATCAAATATGTTCATGCTGTTGTTGCTACTCCTCAATCGATTGGCTAGCTAAATCAACTAACGTCATCAAATTGCTGATCTGCCAGTGGCAAAACCAAAGGACAGGATTTGGGATCACAACCCAAGCTGGGGCAAAAATGTTGTTTTGTGATGCAGCTTTGGCGAATCGTGGCGATTGCACATCAGTCTATAGACCGATAAATCGATCGATAACTGATTAAATCGTACAATGTAAAGCTTAATTGATCAGCAACTACTTGGAAGATGTTTTACGATCGATTTTTAGGATGACTTCTGGCAAATAGTCGCAAAATTAATGAGTCTTAGGGCTGATTTATGTTGCTGACGATACATCAACAAATTAAGCTTAAATTTAACGAATCTTCGCACACAGCGTGGATAATAACCTAAGAAAATAAATTATGCAAGAACCCCAAATCTACTGCATATACATGCTCAATCAAATCACAAGCATGCCTAGATATATTTTAATCTGCCTTGACAATGTTAATGAACTCTAACTATAATAGGCGCGTTGTAAGTCAGCTGTGCTAAAAATCGTTGATCGAACTAGGCTTGTGTTAATCTCTTAACCTCAAGTTAACTCGACTTAACAAATAAAATAGTACAGTTTAGGGCTTCACAATCAGCTCATTATAAATAGCAAACTCTCCTGTTTAATCAAGGTAAATCCTCTTATTTCATCCTACTCCTTTACCAAGATAACAGATACCCAGGCTTTTTATTTAACGATGTAAATGTATATAGCTACAGCTAAATTTAGATAGTTTGCACAATAACTCGTGGAAACTTTTTTGGATAGTTTGTACAATATGGGTTTACTCGAATAGCTTTACAGCATTAGATTATTAATCAGAATGAAACTTCAATATCATACCGATCAATACAGTTTCATAAACCTATATTGTTATAAATTAATTATTCAGAATTTACATTGAGTAAATTTATTCAATTTTACTTAATTATAACATCATTAAGTTATTTATTACCATAAAACCCGAATCTTAATCTAATAGAAATTACTTATTTATTAGATAAGATTCAGATCGTCTTAGGTATATTAATTCTGATACTTCTGGCAAGTATCAGAAGCTTAACAGTTCAATACATATAAAGACCGATTTCAATCTGATGTAACTTCCAGTATATAGATGCTCACAACTTCGATTAAACCTTATCGCACAATGCTACATTACAGAGGATGACTATGAACAACCTACCATCTGGAACGGATAGCATCAAGCCTGAAACAATCGAAACAACCGCAGAAATATTAACTGAGTGGTTAGTAAATCACTTTTGTACCTATTTAAACGTTTCCTCGAATGAAATTGATGTGCGCTTGCCTTTTGCGCACTATCAAATCGATTCAATCCAAGCGCTTAGTTTAATCAGTAAGCTTGAGCAATTTCTAGGGCGTTCGCTCTCACCAACATTGCTTTGGGATTATCCGAGCATTGCAACGTTGGTTCCAGCGCTGATCGGCACTGAACAGCCTGAAGTCGCAATCGTGGCTGATTCCGACCAAAATGCTGATGCAATTGCCATTATCGGCATGAGTTGTCGCTTTCCTGGTGCTCGCAATTTGGCCGAATACTGGGATTTATTGATTAACGGTCGCGATGCAATTACCGAAATTCCTGCCGAGCGTTGGAATTTAGAGGCCGTGTATAACCCCGATCGCAGTGTGCCCGGCACGATGTACACCCGTTGGGGTGGCTTTGTTGATCAGCCTGATTATTTCGATGCAGGCTTTTTTGGCATCTCGCCGCGAGAGGCCATTCACCTTGACCCACAACAGCGCATGTTGTTGGAGTGCACATGGGAAGCCTTCGAAGATGCTGGTCAATCGCCACAAGCCTTGGCTGGCAGCAAAACTGGGGTGTTTATTGCTTCAGTCAGCGAAGATTATGGCCGAATTTTATTCAGCCACCCCGAAATTATCGATGCCTACACTGGCCCAGGCACGGCCCACAGCATTTTGGCCAATCGGCTCTCATATGTGCTGAATTTGCAAGGCCCAAGCATCAACATCAACACAGCTTGCTCGGGATCACTCGTCGCAATTCATATGGCCTGCCAAGCATTGCAAACGGGCGAAGCCGATCTGGTGGTTGCTGGCGGGGTCAATGCCAGCTTGTTGCCTGATGGCAATCTATTTTTCTCTAAAGCTGGAGCCTTATCGCCCGATGGCCGCTGCAAAACCTTCGATGCTCGCGCCAATGGAATTGTGCGTAGCGACGGCGCAGGCATTGTAATTCTCAAGCCTTTGCAAAAAGCCTTGGCCGATGGCAACCCAATTTATGCAGTCATTCGTGGCAGCGCCGTCAATAGCGATGGCCGTACCAACGGGATTATGGCTCCCAACCGTCAATCGCAAGAGGTTGTACTGCAAGAAGCCTATCGCCGCGCTGGAGTTAATCCCGCGACAGTGCAGTATATCGAAGCCCATGGCACGGGCACAAGCCTTGGCGATGTGATCGAGGCCCAAGCACTTGGCGCAGTTTTGGCAGTTGGACGCTCAGCCCAACAACCCTGTGCGCTTGGCTCGGTCAAAACCAATATTGGCCACAGCGAATCAGCAGCAGGCATTGCAGGGGTGATCAAGGTGGCACTGGCAATGAAACATCAGCTCTTGCCGGCAAGTTTACACTTTGAAACTCCCAACCCCATGATTCCGTTTGAGGAACTCCGCTTGCAGGTTCAAGCCCAACGTGGGCCATGGCCCAATGCTAGCGGCCCGCTCTTAGCAGGGGTTAGTGGCTTTGGTTTTGGCGGTACAAACGCTCACGTGGTGCTCGAATCGGCTCCAATTCGCGAAACCCAAAGCCCAAATATCAACGATGCTTGGCCATTGTTATTGCCATTATCAGCCCAAAGCGAGCCAGCCTTATGGCAACTTGCAGCCCGCTATGCCAGCCAAATTGCCGCCGCTAGCCCGAGCGAAGTTGCCAATATTTGCTATAGCGCTAGCGTTGGGCGCAGCCAGCTTGATCATCGCCTTGCCGCATATGCAGCCAGCCCAGCCTTGCTTGCCGAACAGCTCAACGATTTTGCTGAGGGTCGCTCCGTCACTGGTTTGATCACCCAAGATCGTTCGCAAGCCCACAAATTGGTTTGGGTCTTTTCAGGCCAAGGCTCGCATTGGGTTGGCATGGGGCGCGGTCTGCTTGGCCAACAACCAATCTTCCGCCAAACCCTCGAAGCTTGCGATCAAGCCTTCGCTAATTATGCTGGTTGGTCGTTGATCGCAGCCTTGCTCGATGATCAAGCTGCTGAGCAGATCAACCAAACGGATCGTGCTCAACCGCTGATTTTTGCCTTGCAAGTCAGTCTCGCCGCGCTTTGGCGATCATGGGGCATTACTCCGGCGGCGATTGTTGGGCATAGTTTAGGCGAGGTCGCTGCGGCCTATGTCAGTGGTGTGCTAACGCTCGATGAAGCGGTACAAGTGGTTTACCATCGCAGCCGTTTGATGAAGCAAGTTGCTGGCAAAGGCAAAACTGCCGCCGTCGAATTGACCTTCGAGCAAGCCCGCTTGCTGTTGGTTGGCCGCGAACAACAGGTAGCAATTGCTGGCATCAATAGCCCAACCTCGTGTATTCTGGCGGGCGATCCGAGCACGTTGGAGCAATTAGTTGCCTCGTTGCAGCATAACGATGTGTTTGCTCGCTTGGTGCGCGGGGTTGATATTGCCTTTCATAGCCCACAGATGGAGCCACTAGTTCCTGAATTAAACGCCGCTTTGGCCCAGCTCAAACCACAAGCGCCCATGATTCCCTTGGTTTCAACCGTGACTGGCACGTTTGCCGAGCAAGCGCTCTACAGCGAGGGTTATTGGGGCCGCAATCTGCGTGAACCATTCTTGTTTGCCACTGCGATCAAAAGTTTGCTCGACAAGGGCTTCGATACATTTTTGGAAGTCAGCCCACACCCGGTTTTGGGTGAATCGATGTTGCGCAGCATCCAACACTTCAAGCAGTCAGCCCAAGTGTTTAGCTCGTTACGCCGCGATCAAGCTGAATTGGATTTGCTGTTTGAGACACTTGGGCGGCTATTCGTGGCTGGCTATAGCCCTGATTGGCAGCAGGTTTATCCCGAGCCACGTCAGCGCAGCGCTTTGCCAAACTATCCCTGGCAACGTGAACGCTACTGGTTCGATCAGCTTTTGCCAGCAACGAGCAATCAAACGTCGGCCCGTGGTGGGTTTGTGCCAGCGCTCTTAGCCGGCAACCTTAAGGCCATACCCAGTGCTCAACACCCGTTGCTCGGTATTTCGATCAGCTCGGCGGTCAATCAAAGCCAGTTCTGGCAAACCAATTTAGCCGCCAATTATCCGGCTTATTTGGCCGACCATGTGGTGCAAGAACAGGTGTTGTTGCCTGGCGCGGCCTATGTTGAGATGATCATTGCCGCCCTGCGGAGTCGTGGCCAACACCATGTCACAATCAATAACTTGGTGTTCAAACAGCCATTGATCTTGCCAAACCAAGGCCAATGCACCGTCCAACTGGTGTGCAACGCTGATGATAATGGCGTTAATCTCCAAATTTTGAGCCAAGCCGCCGAGCCAGATAGCCCTTGGGAATTGCATGCAACCGCCAATGCGATTGATAATGCCACACCTGTAAATCATTCAGCCTATCTTGCCCTCGACGAATTGCAAGCCCGTTGTGCCGAAAGCGTCGCAGTGAGTGAGCATTATGCTCGCATGCAAGCAGTGCAATTGGTGTATGGCCCAGCCTTTCAATCGCTCAGCCAAATTTGGCGCGGCGAGGCTGAGGCTTTGGCCCAATTGCAACTAGCGCCAGCAATCGGCCAACTTGCCCAGCACGATCAGCTGCATCCAGCGTTACTCGATGCTACCTTCCAGCTCGTCGCGGTGATGCTCGCCCAACATACCAACGATCAAACCTACTTGCCAATTGCGATTGAGCGCTTGAATGTGCTTGATCGAATTCCTGCCGAAGCTTGGTGTCATGCGGTGTTGCGCTCGGCTCCTGCTGATGAAACCCTGATGTATGAAGCGGATTTGGTGATTGCTGATGCCCAAGGGCGAGTTGTGGTAGAAATTGCTGGCTTGAAGTTATTCCAAGTGGCTGCCGCGCGGAGTGCCAACCAGCCCCAACAAGCGTTGTATGACTATCGTTGGCAACCGTTCGAAAGCCAAACTACTGAGCATCCCGCTGAACGTTGGCTGATTTTGGCCAATACCCACGATCAATTTGCCAAACAGTTGAGCAACGGCTTGGCAGCCCATGGTCAGCAGGTCGATTGCCTCGAACAATCAATTGAAGCCGCCAGCTTAGGCGATTGGCTCAAAACCCAGTTGCAAGCCAATTATCAGCAGATCGTTTGTTTATGGCCACTGGCCGCCAGTAATGATCAAGCGCCAGTCGCTAGCGCAACCCAGCAAAGCTTGGCAATGTTAACCCTGCTGCAAACGCTCAGCGATTCAAGCAGTGCTACGCCGCGCTTGTGGTGTGTCACACGCGGCGCACAGGCCGTGCTCGATCACGAAGTTATTAATCTGGCACAAGCACCGCTGTGGGGCATGCTGCGCAGCGCCGCCTTAGAACACCCCGAACTAGCGCCAAGCTTGATCGACCTTGCACCAATGACTGAAAGCAATGAAGCAACCCAACTCGCCAAGACGTTATTGCAACGTGCCAATGAACATCAACAGGCCTTGCGCAATCAACAGCAGTTGGTAGCTCGCTTGCAACAACGCTCAGTCAGCAAGTCAAGCCCGCTCAAGTTGAGCAATCAAGCGGCTTATTTGATTACTGGTGGTAGCGGTGGTTTGGGCCTGGAGATTGCCCATTGGATGCTGGCCAAGGGCGCGAGCAATTTGATTATCCTTGGTCGCCGACCCTTACAGCCAAGCCATAACGCCGTATCCGAGCAGCAATCACAGCTTGTAAATGCGCTTAGCCAACTCGAACAAGCTGGGGCAAACCTGCGCTACGCCGCAATCAACGTGGCCGATCAGGCGGCCTTGGCCGAATTTTTGCAGCAGTATCGCGCCGAAACTGGCCTTGCCATTCGCGGGATTGTGCATGCTGCGGGTGTGCTTGATGATCAAATGCTCTATCGCATGGAGCCAAGTGCCCTGACCAGCGTTTTTGCGCCCAAAGTTGCTGGCGCATGGGCCTTGCACGAAGTTTTCAGCCAAGAACCACTTGATTTTATGATCTTCTGTTCATCGCTGGCGGCCAGCATTGGCTCGGTTGGTCAAGCGCATTATGCCGCCGCCAACAGCTTTATGGATAGCCTGGCAGCCTATCGTCACAGCCAAGGCTTGGCTGGGCTAAGCATTAATTGGGGGCCATGGGCCGAGGTGGGAATGGCCGCCAAGCTCAATCCACAATTATTTGAAGCCCATGGCGTGCAATTACTGCAACCTCAACAAGCTTTAGTTGCAATGGAGCAACTGATCAACGATCAAGCAATTCAGACGACGATTGCTGAGATCGATTGGGCAACGTGGCTCAAAAGTAATCAGGTTGTCGCAACCCTACCCTTCTTTGCGGCACTTGCGCCGTCAGCCACCATTGCTCAAACAGCCAGCAATGCAACCCAAGAGCATGAATTTCGCCAACGGGTTTTACAGACCCAGCCCAGCGAACGTCAAGCGTTGATAACTCAACAACTCAAACAATTGATTGCCAAGGTTATGCAGCTTGAGCCATCAAAACTGGACAGCCAACTAGCACTCCATACCCTCGGCCTCGACTCGATTATGGCAATTGAACTCAAAACCAGCATTAGCCAAAATCTTGGCGTAACCTTGTCGGTTGCCTATCTGATTCAGGGTCCCAGCATTGATGAAATTGTTGCCAATGTCAATCAACAACTATCCCTAGAACTATCATCGGAGATGTTTGCATCGCCTGAAACCCGCGATGATGCGCTTCAGGTGCTACTTGAACAAGTACAGCAAAGCGATCACGACCAGATCGCTCAAATACTTGCTGAATTAGAACAACTCTCCACTGATGAGGCTAAATCTCGTCTGGTTGGGTGAGGTATGGAGATTTCACATGACTGATTTTGCTGCAAAAATTGCTGCATTACCACCAGAAAAACAAGCGCTGTTGATTCGCCGACTGCAACAAGCAGCTAACGAGCCACCAGCCTTGGTTGCCCAACCACGGACAACCAATACGCTGCCATTATCGTTTGCCCAAGAGCGCCAATGGGTGTTGTATCAGTGGGACCCAACTAGCCCGCTGTATAACATCGTTTATGGGGTGCGCTATCGTGGCAAGCTCGATATTGCCGCCTTGCAAGCAGGCTTTAACACCATTGCCCAGCGCCATGAAGTATTGCGCACGACCTTTTTGTTGGTTGATACAGTGCCCCATCAGCAGATCCATGCTGAGCTTAAGCCAGGGTTTAGCGTGGTCGATTTACGCGATCTGGCCGAAACTGAGCGCGATGTCGCCATCCAAGCGCAGATTCAAGCCGAAACCCAGTTAGCGTTTGATTTGCAAAATGGGCCATTATTGCGCGTGCTGTTGCTGCAGATTCGCGATCACGAATATATCAAATTAGTCAGCGTGCATCATAGTGTTTTTGATGGTTGGTCGGCTGGAGTGATCATCTCCGAATTGAATCATTTGCTGAATGCGGCTTATGCTGGCGAGCCAAGCAGCTTGCCAGCCTTGCCAATTCAATACGCCGATTATGCAATTTGGCAACGCAATTGGCTGCAAGGCAAGGTGTTGGAGCAACAACTCCAATATTGGAAGGAACAACTCGCTGGCGAATTGCCAATTCTACAATTACCCACCGATCGGCCTTATCCACCAGTTGAATCGTCACGCGGTGCGCATTATCGGCTGCAATTAGACGACGATTTGGTGCAACGCTTGGTGACATGGAGCCGCAACGAAGGCTATACGCTCAACATTATTTTGCTCACCATCTGGAAAACCTTGCTCTTCCGTTATACCAATCAAAACGATTTATTGGTTGGCATGCCAATCGCCAATCGCCATTACAACGATTTGCAGGCCTTGATCGGCTATTTCGTTAATACCTTGGTGATTCGCACCAAAGCCGCTGGCGATCTCAGTTTCCGCAGCTTTTTGGATCAAGTGCGAGCGGCGAATTTGGCAGCGCAAGAACATCAAGATTTGCCATTTGAGCAATTGGTCGAGGCCTTGCAGCCTGATCGTAATCTAGCGCACACGCCAATTTTTCAAAGCTTGTTTGTGTTTCAGCGCGATACAGTCAATAGTTTTCAAATGCCTGAACTTTCGGTTGAGCCATTGCCAATTGAAACTGGCACGGCCAAGTTTGCCCTCAGCCTTGAAGCTGTCTCGCTTGATCAGCAAATCAACCTCAATTTTGAGTATAAAACTGATCTCTTTGACTCAGCGACGATCGAACGCTTAGCCCAACATTACCAAAATTTACTCGAAGCAGCGCTTGCTTCGCCCGATTTGGAGCTTTCGCGCTTACCCATGTTGGGCAAGGCTGAACTTGCCCAGTTGCTGCCAACGCCAACAGCGCTCGAAGCAAATTTGTTGCCCTTGCACCAACGCTTTGAGCAGCAGGTGCAGGCCAATCCGCAGGCGATTGCGGTACGCTTTGAGCAAAACCAACTAAGCTATGCCGAGCTAAACAGCCGCGCCAATCAACTCGCCCATCAACTCAAAACGCTCGATGTTGGCCCAGATACCTTGGTTGGGCTATGTGTTGAGCCATCGCTCGATACAATCATTGGGATTTTGGCAATTCTCAAGGCTGGTGGCGCATATCTGCCGATCGATCCTTCGCATCCTCAAGAGCGAATTGTTTGGTTGTTGGCTGATGCCAAGGTTGGATTGGTGGTTACCCAAGCGCGTTGTGTCAACAAATTACCTCAAGCTGGGTTGCAATTGATTGTGCTTGATGCCGTCGATTCAGCACTGAGCAATCAGCCAACCAGCAATTTGCCAGCTAGCGCCCAGCTCGATAACTTGGCCTATATGATCTACACCTCTGGTTCGACTGGCACGCCCAAAGGTGCATTGATCACCCATCGCAACGTGGCGCGATTGTTTAGTTCAACCGAGGCATGGTTCAACTTCAACAACCACGATGTCTGGAGTTTGTTCCATTCGTTCGCCTTCGATTTCTCAGTTTGGGAAATTTGGGGAGCCTTGTTGTATGGTGGTCGCGTGGTCGTCGTGCCATTTATGACCACTCGCAACCCCGCAGGCTTCTATCAATTGCTGGTCGATGAAGGCGTAACGGTGCTCAACCAAACGCCCTCGGCCTTCCGCCAATTGATCAGCAGCGATGCCGAACAGGACTTGCCCTCACGTCTAACCTTACGTTATGTCATCTTCGGTGGCGAGGCGTTGAATGTTGGGGCATTGCAACCATGGTTCGAGCGCCATGGCGATCTGCACCCACAATTGGTCAATATGTATGGCATTACGGAAACCACCGTCCATGTGACCTACCGACCGCTGAGCATGCACGATGTTGAAAATCCCCAAAGCAGCCCGATTGGCACGGCAATTCCCGATTTGGATCTGTATGTGCTTGATGATCATTGTTTGCCAGTGCCATTGGGAATTACTGGCGAACTATATGTGGGCGGCGCGGGCTTGGCTCGCGGCTATTGGAATCGACCCGAACTAACCAACGAGCGCTTTATCAAGCATCCATTTGCTGAAACAGGCCGCCTCTATAAAACTGGCGATTTAGTGCGGCGCTTGGCCAATAATGAGATCGAATATCTGGGGCGGCGTGACAACCAAGTTAAAATTCGCGGCTTCCGGATTGAGCTAGGCGAAATTCAAGCCACTCTGATGAGCCACCCCGCGATCACCGATGCGATTGTAGCGGTCAATACAATCTCAGCCGATGACCAGCGCTTGGTGGCTTATTTAGTAACCCAGCCCAATCAAGTGCCACGCTTTAGCCAATTGCGCACCTTTCTCAAGCAACGCCTGCCAGAATATATGGTGCCAACCTCGTTCATTATGCTTGAGAGCATTCCGCTGACTGCCAACGGCAAAATCGATTATCGCGCTTTGCCCAGCCAACAACAAACCAAACAACTTGAGCGCAGCCAGCCAATCGCGGCTCCAACCAGCGTCACCGAGCAATCGCTGATCGCCATTTGGAGCACGTTGCTAGGAGTAGCCCACGTTGGCATTCAGGATAATTTCTTTGATTTGGGTGGGCACTCATTGTTGGCAACCCAGGTTATTTCACGGGTTCGCGAGGTCTTTAATGTTAGCCTCAACTTACGCGATTTCTTCCTCAACCCGACTATCAAGGGCTTAGCCAGCGTTATCGAGCAAGCCAACCAAAAACCTGAGCAAACGCCGATCATCGCGATTCACAAAGCCGATCCACAGGCACGTTTGCCGCTTTCCTATGCCCAACAGCGCATCTGGTTTTTGGCTCAAATCGATCCAACCAGCAGTTTTTATACCGTACCTGTGGCCTTAGAAATTACTGGCCGATTGCAAGTTGACGCTTTGGAGCGCACCCTGAGCGAGATTGTGCAGCGCCATCATGGCTTGCGCACGCTATTTGTGAGCCACGAAGGCCAAACCCTTCAGCAAGTGCAAGCAGCTCAGCCAATTCAATTGCCAATTCACAATCTCAGCCATTTGGCTGGCGCAGACCAAGAAACCGCAATCAACCAGTTATTGGAGCAGGAAATTAATCAACCCTTCCAGCTTGATCGCGATCAACTGTTGCGTGGGCGCTTGCTCAAACTAGCCCCAACCAAGCATGTGCTCGGCTTAAGCATTCATCATATTGCCTTTGATGATTGGTCGCAGGGCATTTTGTTTGATGAAATGACTAAGCTCTACCAGGCCTTTGCCAACAATCAAGCCTCGCCATTGCCTGAATTGGCCTTGCAATACCCCGATTTTGCTGCTTGGCAACGCCAATGGCTGCAAGGCGAGGTTTTACAAAACCAATTGAATTACTGGAAACAGCAATTGAGTGGCAAATTGCCCTTGCTCGAAATGCCGCTAGATTACCCACGGCCTAGCGTGCAAAGCTTCAATGGCGCACACGAAATGCTCAGCATCGAGCCAGAACTGTATCGCAAGCTCAATCAATTGGCGCGAGATAACGAAGCAACCATGTTTATGTTGCTGATGGCAGCATGGGCGATTTTGCTCAATCGTTATAGCAATCAAACAGATATTGTCATTGGCACACCGATCGCCAACCGCAACCGCCAAGAGCTAGAGGGCATCATCGGGTTCTTTGCTAATACCTTGGCAATTCGCGCCGATTTAACTGGCGATCCAACCATTCAGCAAGTAGTGCAGCGGATTCGCGAAACCGCCCTGAATGGCTATAGCCACCAAGATTTGCCATTCGATCTATTGGTTAGCGAGATTTTGCCCGAACGCCAAGCCAATCGCTCACCAATTTTCCAAGCCATGTTGGTGCTACAAAACGCCTCGCAGAGCAGCAACCTCGATCTGGCGGAGGTGCAAATCGCGCCGCGTAGCGTTGAAACCAACTCGGCTAAGTTCGAGCTAAGTTTGGTGCTCTACGACAATGGCTCAAGCATCGACGCTTGGATTGAATACAACACCGACCTGTTCAAACCCACCACAATTGGCCGCATGGTCGAGCAACTGCAACAATTGCTCACCAGCATGACCAACGATTCCCAACAACGCATCAGCCATGTTTCGTTGGTCAGTTCGGCAGAAAAAGAACGGCTGCTCGGCGGCTGGTCGCAAGGAAGCGACGACGACTACGATTTGTTCTAGATCTGCGTCGATCAAGGGCTGGTTCAGGCCGGCCCTTGGTTACGTGTGCAAAGGGTGAAATGGAAATGGATTTTCAGAGTATCCAGCGACGTTTTGCAACTGCTGTTGAACAACGATCGAGCCAGGCGGCGCTGCGTTATCACGACCAAGTAGTTTCGTATCACGAACTGGCTGAGCGTGCCCAACGCATTGCCAGCGGCCTAGCAGCCAAGCAAGTTGGAGTTGGCACAAATGTTGCCATTGTACTAACCAACCCGATTGATATTTGTAGCACGCTGTTAGCGACGTTGCTGTTGGGCGCACGCTATGCCTTGCTCAGCCCGAATTTAGCCAACGTTCGGCTGCAACAGGTCTTGTCCCGTCAGCAATTTACGCTGGTTGGCTCAGCGGCTAGTCGTACTTTGGTTGATCAACAATATCCATGGCTTGAATTTGAGCAACTTGCCACGAGCGAACTAGCGGTAATCACGCCCCATGCGGCAAGCGCCGAAAGCCTAATCAGCCTGAGTTTGGCCTCGAATCCAAGTGGCTTGCTTGAAGCAGGCCAACTCAGCCAAACCAACCTGCTGAGTTTTATTGATTTTAATCTGAGCAAAGCCAAGGTTAGTTTTCAACAAAGCTTGTGGCTCGGCACGGAATTCAACGATTTTACTGCCTTTGCGAGTTTGGCAACCCTCGCTAGTGGCGGCACGCTGCGATTTAGCACCCTTGAAACGCTCGATCACGATATTGATGAACAACCGCAAACCTTGATTTTGACGCTTTCAACCTTGGGTCAACTGTTCACGCAACAACCAGCATTGCCCAAGGTGCGCCATATTCTGAGCAGCGGCGAAGGCTTGCTCGATGGCGAAGCGCTCAAACAACAACTCAAACAGCAACAAACCGCTTGGCACAATTACTACGGTTTCCCAGCCTTTCAATTGCTGACGGTGGTTGGGGCAAACACTCAGACTCAAACGGCAAGCCAAATTCATAGCGGCAAGCCGGTACCGCATACCCAAGCTTTGATTCTCGACCAACACAAACAACTCGCGCCAATTGGCTTAATTGGTGAGTTATATGTGGCTGGCGCAGGGGTTTTTGCAGGCTTCGAGCAGGCTCAATTGAATGCCGAGCGTTTTATCGCCAGCCCATTTGCTGCCGATACCCAACTCTACCAAACGCGCTATCTGGCCCGTTGGCAAGATGATGGGCGTCTGAGCATCAGCGGTAGCCTTGATTCAACGATCGAACTGGCAGCCATGCCAAGCTTATTGCAAGAAGTAGAACGCCTGCTCGAACAGCATCCGGCAATTGTTGAATGTTGTATCGTGCGGCGCATAACCCTGAGCAACACCGAGCAATTAACCGGCTTTGTGGTCGCCAAACAGCAAGTTGAGCCAAGCGAGATCCTGCATTATCTTGAAGATCAGCTTGATTGCCAACTCGCAAATCTCGGCTTGATTCAGGTTGATCGTCTGCCGCGTACCGCCGATGGCCAGCTTGATCGCCAACAATTAGCCCAAACCAGCCTGCTTGATAGCCAGCAAATCGCCGATTTACAAGTCCAGCTTCAACAAGCGGCCAGTGGCGCAGAGCTAGCGGTGGTGGCTCAGCCGATCTTGCCAGTTTCAAGCCCGCTGCACATCGATGATCTTGTGCCAATGGTCGAAACTGGTAATTTTGGCACATCGCAACGCACAATCAGCGAGCAACCAGTTGAAACGGTGTCAACCCAAGCCAAGCCAGCGTTGGCAGTTGGGCCACCGTTGATCAAGGCGGAACAAGCGCCGTTGACCTTGGCTGAGGCCTTAGTGCTCGCCGCCAAACACTACCCTGAACATGGCATTAGTTATATCGAAGCAGATGGCAAAGCGTTGTTTCAATCGTATGCCGCGCTATTGGCCGATGCTGAGGCGGTTTTGGCTGGTTTGCGGGCGGCAGGTTTGAAGCATGGCCAACATGTTGTGCTGCAATTTGCCCATAACGAGCCATTTGTGGTGGCATTTTGGGCTTGTATGCTTGGTGGTTTTACGGCGGTTCCCTTGGCCTTGCCCAACAGCAGCGATCCCAATAACCCTGCCGTGAGCAAGCTCTACAACACCTGGCAAACCTTGGAACAACCACTGATCGTCAGTGAACAAGCCAGTTTAAGCCAGCTTCAGCGAATTTTCAATGGCTTGGGGGTGGCCAAACCAACGATTCAGATCACCGAACAGTTGCGCCAACATCAGCCTGATCAGCAGCATCAACAACTCGCGCCACAGGATGCGGCCTTGTTGTTGTTTACCTCGGGCAGCACTGGCCTTCCCAAAGGGGTCGAATTAAGCCATCACAATATTATTAGCCGCTCCAAGGCGAGCGCTCAACACAATCATTTTGATCATAATGATGTTTCATTAAATTGGATGCCGCTTGATCATGTTGGTGGGATTGTGATGTTCCACGTTCACGATGTGTGCTTGGGCTGTCGCCAAATTCAGGCCAAAACCGACTATATTCTGGAAGATCCCGTGCGTTGGCTGGATTTGCTTGAGCAGTATCGCGCCACGATTACTTGGTCTCCCAACTTTGCCTATGCCTTGATCAACGATCAGCATGAACGGGTTAATAGTCGCCGCCGTAATCTCAGCTCGCTACGCTTTATTTTGAATGGTGGCGAGGGCATCAATAAACAAACTGCCTTGAATTTTCTTGGTTTGTTGCAAGCCCATGGCCTGCCCGCAACGGCCATGCACCCCGCCTATGGCATGTCCGAAACCTCATCGGGCATCAGCTCATCCGATCAACTGGTGCTTGGGGCAACCACAGGCTTTCACGAACTTGATCAGGCCTCATTAACTGGGGTGATTCAGCCAGCCAGCGCCGATAGCATTGGAGTTTCATTTATCGAAGTTGGCGCACCATTGCCTGGGGTTTCACTACGAATTGTCAACAGCAACAATCAATTGCTCAGCGAAGATCTGATTGGCCGTTTGCAAATCCAAGGCCCGACGATCACCGCTGGCTACTACCGCAACCCTGAGCTTAACCGCGAAGTCTTTACTGACGATGGTTGGTTCACGACTGGCGATTTGGCCTTTTTGCACCAAGGTCGTTTGACAATTGCTGGTCGGGAAAAAGATGTAATCATCATTAACGGCATCAATTATCACAACCACGAAATCGAAGCCTTGGTTGAAACAATCGAAGGCGTGGAAGTTTCCTACACGGCGGCTTGTAGCGTGCCAAGCAAACATACGGGCGGCACGGAGTCGCTGGTAATTTTTTACGTTTCAAAATCAACAGAATTTGACCAACAACTAGCCCAAATTCAGCTGATTCGCGAAGTGGTGGTGCAAAAAATTGGCATCAACCCCAGCTATGTGCTGCCAGTTGCCAAGAGCGATATTCCCAAAACAGCGATTGGCAAGATTCAGCGTTCGCAATTGAGCCAGCGTTTTATCAATGGCGAATTTAGCAGCATCACCAAGCCAATCGATTTAGCGCTAGCCAACGAGCAAACGTTGCCACGCTGGTTCTTTAGCAAGCAATGGCAACCTGTCAGCAAGCGCCATAATCCGGCTTTGCTCAAGCCAAGCTATGCAATTTTCAGCGGCGATACCACGCTAGCCCGTGAGTTGATTGATTTGCTCGAACAGCACAATCGCGCTTGGGTATTGATCAGCGCTGGCGAAACATTCAGCCAGCAGGGAAATCACTACACGATTAATTTGCACGAGCCTGAGCATTATCACCAGCTCGCCGCTGCCCTGGCCGCCGCCAATATTCACGATTATGTTCACTTGTATAGCTATGATTTACCAAGCGAAATTGAGCATGTTGGCGATTTGGCTGCGGCCCAATATCGTGGAGCCTATAGTCTTTTGTTCCTAACCCAAGCCTTGGCCCAGCAAAAGCTCAGTCAGGCCAGCTTAACCGTGGTTTCACAACGCAGTCATGCGATTGATTCCAGCGATCAAGTGGTCTATGCGGCGGCTCCAATTCATGGCTTACTCAAAACCATGCCCTTAGAAATTGATTGGCTCAGCTGCCAGCATGTTGACCTTGATGCAGCAAGTGCAACCACCAACAGTCAACAAATTTACCAAGAATTGGCGCAAGCAAAGCCTAGCGCTGAGGTGGCCTATCGGGCAGGTCAACGCTTCGTGCCACAGTTAGTCGAGGCTGAACTGGCGCAATCAAGCCCAGTCGAATCGCCGCTGGTCAAAGGTGGCCTCTATTTGGTGACTGGCGGCTTAGGCGGGATTGGCAGCCAATTTGCCCGCTGGTTGCTACAAAACTACAACGCCCGTTTGCTGATCACAGGCTCAACCGAATTGCCATTGGGCAGCGATTGGGCCAAGCATCTGGGCACTGATAGCAGCTTGAGCAAACGTTTACGCGCCTACAAAGATCTGATCGATATCAGCAACGACGTGCATTACCAAGCGGTTGATATCACCGATTCTGCCCAATTAGTTCGCTTAATTAATGATGCAGAACAGCGCTGGAATCAGCCATTGGCAGGGGTTTTCCACTTTGCTGGGGCTGGCAATTTGGCCTATCACTGGACAGTAATGGATCGCCACTGGATCACCAACGAAAGCCTAGCAACCTTTGAAATGATGTTCGCGCCCAAAGTCTATGGCACCTGGGCCTTGCAACGAGCCTTGAGCCAGCGCCCAGAACTACCAATTGTGGCGATGTCATCGATTAACAGCTTTTTCGGCGGAGCGACATTTAGTGCCTACTCGGCAGCCAATAGTTTTCTCGATAGCTTTATGCTGCATCAACGCCAAACCTCGCATCCCAAAGCGCTCTGTTTGAACTGGACTCAATGGGACAATATTGGGATGAGTCTCAATAATCCGCAGCAAATTCGCAGCCTTTCTGCGGAGCGCGGCTACAACGTAATTGGTTTACAACAGGGTTTGCAATCGCTCTTAGCGGGCATCAGCCAAAACCAATATCCACTGGTGATGATTGGCTTAAATGCTGATAGCCCAGCGCTGCGCCAACATCTGGCAGTCAGCCAGCCCTTGCAACAACGCATCAATCTTTATACAACCCATCAGCATGGCCCGCTCAGCCACGATCGTTACCGCCAACTAGCCAATAGTTATTTTGGCTCGGCCACGCTGGAATGGTATCGCGTTACTGAATTGCCGCGCACCAACAGCGGGGCGATTGATCAGGCTGCATTAGGCCAACTCGATGCTACCAACCAACAAACCGCACTCGATCAACCAACTAATATCATCGAAGAACAGTTGGTCAGCATTTGGCAAGAGATTCTCGGCAAGCCCAAGATCGGCATTCACGACAACTTTTTTGCCTTGGGCGGCCATTCGCTCCTGGCAACCCAGCTCGTTTCACGGTTGCGCGATGGCTTTAACCTTGAAGTGCGGTTGTATCAACTCTTCGCCGCGCCAACCATCGCTGAACTCGCCAACTGTATTGCCGAACTGCAACTTGAACAAATCGATTCAGCTGAGATGGATGCACTCTTAGCCGAGCTTGAGGGATTATCAGAAGCCGAACTTGAAGCAGGATTAGGTTAATTTCGGGAATTTGTGTGTAGTTGAGGTTTGATTGTGAGCGATTATTCTGAGCGTTTAGCGGCACTTTCGCCAGCCAAACGGGCCTTACTTTTGCAAAAAATTCAAGACAAAGCCAATAAAGCCGCCCAACAGATTCAGCCAAGGCTTGATCAAAGCAGCTATCCGTTGTCGTTTGCCCAACAACGGCTCTGGCTCATCGAGCAACTTCAGCCCAACGCGGCTTTATACAATATTTCGATTCCAATTCTGATTCGCGGCGTTTACCCTGAATTGCCGAGCATTTTGACCCAGTGTTTGACCGCGATTTCCCAACGCCATGAGCCATTACGCGCCAGTTTTAGCATGGTCGATGGCCTTCCTCAGCAATCAATTATGGCCTTGGAAAGCGTCGAAATGCCGCTTGTTGATCTAAGCGAATTAACCTCAAGCGAGCGTGAAGCCGCCGTGCATCAGTTTATGCAAGCTGAAACAGAGCGCCCGTTTGATTTGCGTCATGATCAACTGTTTCGGGCCAATTTGCTACGCATCAGTCCCAACGAGCATCTTTTATTGCTAATCATTCATCACATTGCTTTTGATGCATGGTCAGTCAAGATCTTTATCCAAGAATTTGAGGCGATTTTTACGGCCTTGGAAAACCAGCAGCCGTTGCCGCAATTTGCACCATTGGCCTTGCAATATGCCGATTTTGCTGCTTGGCAACGCGAATGGTTACAAGGCGCAACCCTCGATCAACAACTCAGCTATTGGAAAAACCAGCTTGCTGGTGAATTGCCTGTGCTGGCCTTGCCAACCGATCGCCCGCGTCCAGCCATTCAAACCTTCAAAGGCGGTCGCCACACCTTTTGGATCAGCACCGAGCTTACCAACCAACTCAATCACCTCAGCCAGCAACATCAAGCAACCTTATTTATGCTGTTGCTCAGTGCATGGGTCAGCTTATTGCATCGCTACAGCGGCCAAAACGACATCATTGTTGGTTCGCCGATCGCCAACCGCAATCGGCGCGAGTTGGAAGATCTAATTGGATTTTTCGTCAATACCTTGGTGCTGCGCGTTAAATGCGCCGATGATCCAAACTTCCTCGATTTGCTGGAGCATGTGCGTGAAGTCGCGCTGGGAGCCTACGCCCACCAAGATTTGCCGTTTGAAATGCTGGTCGATGCCCTGCAACCAACCCGCGATCTTAGCCGTTCAGCGCTATTTCAGGTGTTGTTTGTGCTACAAAACGTTTCGATGGGGGGCCAGCATTCAGCCTTCGATATTTTGGAAGATGTGGCTAGCCCTTCAAAATTCGATCTCACACTGTCGATGTTTGAGTTTGAGCAGGGTTTACGCGCAACAATTGAATACAACATTGATCTATTCGATGCCAGCACGATCGAGCGTATGAGTCAACATTATGTCACATTGCTTAGCAGCATCAATCAACAACCGCAAACCAAACTTTCACAATTGGCAATGCTCACGGCGGCTGAGCAAACCCAAATTATCACTACTTGGAACACCACCAGCCAAGCCTACCCTGAGCAGCTTACGTTTGCCCAACTTTTTGAGGCCCAAGTTGCCAAAACACCTGAGGCAATTGCCCTAATTGGCGAAGATCAGGTGCTCAGCTACCACGAACTTAATCAGCGTGCCAATCAATTGGCTTATCGGTTGCAAGCCCAAGGTGTTGGCCCCGAACGTTTGGTTGGCATTTGTTGCGATCGCTCAATTGCGATGGTGGTGGCGTTGTTGGCCACGCTCAAAGCTGGCGGCGCATATATCCCACTTGATCCAGCTTATCCCAACGAGCGCTTGGCTTGGATGCTCAACGATTCGCAAGCAGCACTGGTTTTGACCCAAAGCCATTTGCTCGAAAAAGTGCAACAACTCAAGCAGGCCGATTTAACCGTGCTTGATCTGGCGACGATTTGTGATGGCAGTGAGCCAAGCCAAAATCTTGTCAGTGTTGTTCAGCCCGCCAATTTGGCCTATATCGTCTATACCTCTGGCTCAACTGGCCAGCCCAAAGGCGTGATGGCAAGCCAGCAAGGCTTAACCAATTTGGTAACAGCCCAAATTGCCGGCTTTGGGGTAACCTCAGCAAGTCGGGTGTTGCAATTTGCTTCGTTCAGCTTCGATGCAGCGATCTCCGAGATTGGCATGGCGTTGGCTTCAGGCGCAAGTTTGGTACTCATGCCTGCAGGTGGTCTAGCCGCCGGAACCGATGTGCTGGCATTGATTCGTCAACACAACATTACGGTAGCAACCTTGCCACCATCGTTATTGGCAGTGCTTTCAGCTGATCAAGCTCCCAGTTTGACCACAGTAATTGCTGCTGGCGAGGCTTCGAGCAACGAGGTTGTGCAACGCTGGGCAGTTGAGCGCAATTTGATCAATGCCTATGGGCCAAGCGAAACTACGGTTTGCGCGAGCTTGACTCAGCTTGAGCCAAATCTGGTAGGTACGCCACCGATTGGCCGACCACTAGCCAATTTACAAGTCTATTTGCTCGATCAACAGCAGCAAATCGTGCCAGTTGGCGTAATTGGCGAAATCTATGTTGGCGGAGTTGGCGTGGCTCGCGGCTATCTGAAACGGCCCGATCTGACCGCCGAGCGCTTTATCCCCAACCAATTTAGCGCAACTCCAGGCCAACGCCTGTATCGCACTGGCGATCTAGGCCGCTATCGGGTTGATGGCCAAATTGAATTTGTTGGACGAATCGATCAGCAGATCAAATTACGCGGCCATCGGATCGAGCTAGGCGAAATTAGTAGCCTGCTGAATGCCCATTCAGCGGTTGAGCAAAGCGTGGTGTTGGTGCACGATCACGCTAGCAGCACGGCGCGGCTGATTGCCTATGTTGTGGCAAATAGCACCAGCAGCAATGCCCTCAGCGAATTGCAAATCGCCGCAGGAACCAGCCAAGCCCCAGCAAGCTACGATTTAGCGGCAGATTTACAAGCCTATGCCAAGCAAAAACTGCCAGCATTTGCCGTGCCTAGTGTCTTCGTGGTGTTGCCAAGCATGCCGCTAACGCCCAACGGCAAGATCGATCAACGCAAACTAGCTGAGCATACGCCCAGCCCAAATCCAACCAATAGCGGCGATATTGCACCGCAAACCAACCTTGAACAAACCTTGACCACACTTTGGCAAGAAGTATTAAATGTGCCCGCCCTAAGCACCCAAGCCAATTTCTTCGATCTTGGCGGCAATTCGCTGGCGATGGTTCAAGTACACAGCCGCTTGCAAGAGCTTTTGGGGCGCGAGTTGGTGCTCTTGGATTTATTCAAATACCCAACCATTCAAAGTTTAGCGGTTTACTTGAGCAGCGAACAATCGGCTCAAGCTTCAACCTTTGTTGATCGCGACAATCGAGCGCAGCAACAGCGCCAAGCTATGCAACGTCAACGTCGCCGCCGCTAGCAGAGAGGAATATACCGATGAGTTATGATGAAACCGATGGCAATTTTGATATTGCTGTGGTAGGTTTGGCGGGGCGCTGGGCTGGCGCTCCCGATACAGATCGCTTTTGGCAGCAGCTTTGCGCTGGAGCCGAGGGCATTAGCTTTTTTGATGACGAGCAATTGCTGGCCGCAGGCGTTACGCCTGAGCAACTAGCTCATCCACGCTATGTCAAAGCTGGCTCGGTGCTCGAAGGGGTCGAGCTATTCGATGCAGCCTTTTTTGGCTACTCGCCACGCGAGGCCGAATTGCTCGATCCACAGCAGCGAATTTTTCTGGAATGTGCGTGGCAAGCCTTGGAGCATGCAGGCTACAACGCCTCAACCTACCCCGGCTTGATCGGCGTATTTGCTGGCTCAAGCCTCAATACCTACTTGCTGCGCAACCTAGCCAGCCAACAAGGCCGAGGCACAATTCCCGATCTATTTCAGCTGATTATGGGCAATGACAAAGACTTTTTGCCCACTCGTGTTAGCTATAAGTTGAATTTGCGTGGGCCAAGTTTTAGCGTGCAAAGTGCCTGCTCAACCTCATTGGTTGCAACCCATTTGGCCTGCCAAAGCCTATTGGGCTACCAATGCGATATCGCGCTGGCTGGCGGAATTTCGATTACCGTGCCACAACATCAAGGCTATTTGGCCCAAGAAGGCGGCATTCTCACCCCCGACGGCCATTGCCGCACGTTCGATGCCCAAGCCCAAGGCACACTCAACGGCAACGGCGCAGGCATCGTGGTTTTAAAACGGCTCGACGATGCCTTGGCTGATGGCGATTCGATCTATGCGGTAATCAAAGGCTCAGCCGTCAACAACGATGGTGCACTCAAAATTGGCTACACCGCACCGAGCATCGATGGGCAAGCCGCCGTGATTCAGGCCGCCCAAGCGGTGGCCGATGTCGATCCAGCAACAATTTCCTATATCGAAGCCCACGGCACGGCCACCGCCCTCGGCGATCCAATCGAGGTTGCCGCTTTAACCAAGGCCTTCCGTCAACAAACTGATAAAACGCAGTTTTGTATGCTTGGCTCGGTCAAATCCAATTTTGGGCATCTTGATACTGCGGCGGGCGTAACCAGCTTGATAAAAACCGTGCTGGCCTTGCATCACAACAAAATTCCCGCCAGCTTACATTTTCAAACCCCCAATCCGCAACTTGAGCTTGAAACTTCGCCGTTTTATGTCAACACTCAATTAAGTGATTGGCCAAGCGATCAGCCAATTCGGCGGGCGGGGGTTAGTTCATTTGGAATTGGCGGCACGAATGCGCATGTTGTGCTTGAAGAAGCGCCCATGCTCGAACCAACCGAGGAAACTGACGCTTGGCAAATGTTGGTGATTTCGGGGCGTAATCGGGCCACCTTGAATGCGGCCACCAAAAATCTGGCCGAGCACCTTGAAGCTAACCCACAGCTAGCCTTAGCCGATGTTGCCTACACCTTGCAAATTGGCCGCCAAGCCTTTAATCATCGGCGGGTGCTGCTATGCCGTTCGCTGGATGAGGCCAGCCAAATTTTGCGCCAACGTGATAAGCGCATGATCAGCAGCCAAGTCAGCGCGGCGACTCCTGCGGTGGTATTTATGTTCCCTGGCGGTGGCGTGCAATACCCCAGCATGGGCCAAGAACTCTATCAAACCCAGCCGATCTTCCGCGCAGCGGTTGAACGCTGTTTGGCCATGCTTAAACCTGAAACCAGCGCCAATCTACGCCAGTTGGTCTATAGCGAAAACGCCAAAGTTGATGAGCAACAATTGGCGACAATGCTCTACAGTTTGTTGGCAATTTTTATCAGCGAGTATGCCCTCGCTCAATTATGGCTGGCATGGGGCATCCAGCCTGTCGCCTTGATTGGCCATAGCTTGGGTGAATATACGGCGGCCCATTTGGCTGGCTCGATCTCGCTTGAGGCGGCTTTGCAATTAGTTGAGCTACGTGGCCGCTTGATGGATCAGCTTGAAGATGGTGCGATGATCAACATTGCCCTCGCTGAAGCTGAGGTTTTGCCGTTGCTCAGCGAACAACTTTCGCTAGCGGCAGTCAATGGGCCTGAACATTCGGTTGTGGCTGGCTCGATTGCAGCAATTCAAGCCCTTGAGCTTGAGCTAGAACAGCGGGCAATCAAATATCGGCGCTTGCCGATTCGCGTTGCAGCCCATTCTAGCTTGCTCAAGCCAATGGTGGCCGAATTTGCCGCCTTTGCCCAGACAATCAGCATGCAACCAGCCATAATTCCCTATATTTCCAATGTAACTGGCGCTTGGATGAGCCATGAACAATGGTCAAACCCAAACTATTGGACTGAGCATTTACAATCGACCGTGCGATTTAGCGCTGGAATGAGCCAACTTTTGCAAAATCCAGCTCATCTATTTCTCGAAGTTGGGCCTGGCCAAACCCTCACAACCTTAACTCGCGCTCAAGCCAACTTTGGAGCCGAACGGGTGGTAGCGCAATCGATGCGCCATCCCCAAGATCAACAAACTGATACCCAATGTTTGTTAACTGCGGTTGGGCGGTTATGGCTGGCTGGCGTAGCAATTGATTGGACCAAACTAAGCGAGATCAAGCGTCGCCGCGTGGCCCTGCCAACCTATCCCTTCGAACGCAAACGCTACTGGGTTGAGCAATTTACCAGCACTGAAACCCAAGGCCCGACCTTGCTCGAAGCGGCCCAAGGTGGTTATAGTTTGCCCGAAAGCAGCGAGCAAACCGAGGCTAGTCCAGGCTACGAGCGCCCTAATCTGACCACCGAATATGTGGCTCCCAGCAACAACCTTGAGCATATGATCACCGCGCTTTGGGGTGCAGTATTAGGCGTGCCGCTGATTGGTATTCACGACAATTTCTTTGAGTTGGGCGGCGATTCGCTACTAGCATTACAAGTTGCCACCCATCTCACCGAAAAAGTGCATACCACAATTGGCGTGCGCAGTTTATTCGAAGCCCCAACGATTGCCGAGCTAGCCCAGCTGGTGCAAGCCCAAACCGCCGAACAAGCAGGCGAATTATCGTCGTTGGTACGTTTGCAACCACAAGGCCAAGCAGCGCCGTTCTTTTGTATTCACCCAATGAGCGGAATGGCCAATGTCTATGCCGCTTTGGCGCAATTGCTTGGCACCCAACGCCCATTCTACGGGGTGCAGGCCTTTGGTTTGGAATATCCCGAAATGCCACTTGACAATATTAAGGTTATGGCGCAACGCTATCTCAGCGATATCCGTCAGGTTCAGCCGCAAGGGCCATATCTGCTTGGCGGTTGGTCGATGGGTGGCTCGATTGCCTTTGAAATTGCCAGCCAATTAGTGACTCAAGGCGAAACGGTTAGCTTGCTAGCCTTGATCGACACGCCCGCCAAACTAACTGGCACATCACCAGCAACATTAACCGATTTGGAGCTGTTGATCGCCATGCTTGGGGTCGATGCCAACATTTTAGGGATCGATGATCCCAAGGCTGAGGCCAGCGAAGCAGTTTGGAACGAATTGCTGAGCATTATCAAGCAACATCTTGGCTTGCCCGAAAGCTACACCTTACAGCGTTTGCGTCACCTTGTCAGCACTTTCCGCACCCACTCGCAAGCAGTTTGGAATTATCAGCCAGCTAACTATCCCAATGATGTGCTGGTTTTACGGGCCGCCGATTTGGCAGGCGAGCACGACGACCAACTGAACGAGGCCTATCGCATGGCCGATTTAGGCTGGAGCCAGTTTGTCTCAGGCCAAATTCAAGTCCAAACCATTCCAGGCACCCACAACACCCTGTTGAACGAACCATCGTTGCCAATCTTGGCTAGTCATCTCGCAGTAGCGTTACACAACGTTGCGGCAAATCCATCGTTGACACCATCACACCATGAAGGATCAAATGAAATCGCCATTATGGATTGAGTGGTTGCGCAAGCAACCTAACGCCGCTCTGCGGCTCTTTTGTTTTCACTATGCTGGGGGCACGGCACAACGTGCCCACCAGTGGACTCAACAGCTCGCAGCGGATGTAGAAATTTGTGCTGTCGAACTGCCTGGCCGTGGCAAACGCTTCATGGAGCCAGCTTATACACGCATTGAGCACGTGCTTGATGATTTGATTCCAGCAATCAAACCGTTGCTGGAAGAAAAACCATTCGCCTTTTTTGGCCATAGCATGGGTGCTTTGGTCAGCTACGAACTTAGTCGGCGCTTGCAGCGGGATCATCAACTCCAGCCGCAAGTGCTCTTGGTTTCGGGCCATGCTGCGCCGCATATTCCACGCCAAAGCGTGATTCATCAATTGCCGCATCAGCAATTTTGGGATCGCTTGATTCAGCTCAATGGCACGCCCAAAGAGGTGTTGCAACACCCAGAATTGCTCGACTTGTTGACTCCGATTTTACGCGCCGATTTTGCCGTCTGCGAAACCTATGGGTACGACGACTCGCTTGTACTCGATTGCCCAATGGTCGTGTATGGCGGGCAAGATGATCCAAGTGTTGCCGCCGAGCAACTTGAATTATGGCGCAACCATACCAGCAATGATTGTTTAGTGCAGATTATGGCTGGCGATCATTTTTATTTACACAATCCATCGCAGCACGAGCTACAACAGCATGTCAACCAACAACTCCAACTTATGCTTAGTTCAGCCAATTCGGTAGGATAAGCTTTTAGCCCAGCGGAAGGTAGCGACCAGCATTGTTCACAGCGGAAATTCCGCCACCAAGCCTGAAAGGAACGCTCATGCGTGCATTATTTGTTCTCAATCCTGGAATAGGTCATTTAAACCCCATGTTGCCAGTCGCGCAAATTTTGCAAGAGGCTGGCCATGATCTTGCCTTTGCTACATCACCGAAGATGTTACCAAGCATCAATGCCAAAGGGTTTAACACCTTCGCTGCTGGCTTAAACTGGCTTTCCTCCGAAATGGATCAAACGTTTCCTGAAATTTTCGAGCTACCGTTTGCCGAGCAAGGCCAAGCAATTTTGGGCAGCATTTTTGCCGATGCCGCCGCCCACCCCATGGTTGCCGATTTGCTGAATATCTGCCAAACATGGCAACCAGATCTGATTGTGCGCAACGATTTTGAGTTTGGCAGTTGTGTGGCTGCTGAGATCTTGGGCATTCCCCAAGCGACGATCAGCATTAGCTATTTTCTTTCGGCGCATGCGCTCGAATCGTTGATTGGCGAAGAATTAGCCTATTTGCGCAGTACCTATGGCCTTGCCCCTTACCCAACCATGGATATGCTCTATCCGTCGTTATATTTAGCCTTTGCCCCGCCATCATTCCAGCCCAAGGAAATTCCAACTATGGAATCGTTGCGGCCATTGCGCTTTACGCGGTTTAGCGATGGCGATTTACCAGCGTGGGTCAGCCAATTACCTGATCGGCCAACCGTCTATGCCTCAATGAGTTCAGTTTTCGATACACCAACGATCTTCCCAATGATTCTTGAGGCATTGCGCGACGAGCCGATTAACCTGATTTTGACCGTCGGAACCAAGCAAGATCCGGCGCAGTTTGGCCCCCAACCTGCGAATGTTTATATCGAGCAATACATTCCTCAAGCATTGCTATTTCCCTATTGCGATTTATTTATAACGCACTGTCCATTTGCCACAATCATGGCGGCAATCAGCCATGGCATGCCATTGCTGATGATTCCTGTTGCAGGTGAGGAGCCTGCTGGAGCCATGCGAGCCGCCGAACTTGGTTTAGGCAAAGTTTTACGCTTGCCCAAGCAACCCAAAGAATTTTTCGACCAATGGGTTCCTGAATTTTCGGTTGAGTCGATTCGGGCCAGCGTGCGTGAGTTACTACAAACCACGCGTTATCGCAAGAATGCCCAACGTTTTCAGGCCGAAATTCAAGCCCTACCTGGCCCTGAACGAGTGATTGAGCTATTAACCAATTTGGCGCACAAACCGTAACGCCAAGTCGTTCAAAATAAGCAGCATTTTTTGCAAGGGAGATTATCAACCAATGGCGAACGAAGCAGCCCAGCTTTATCTTGATCTACTGAAGCGCTGTATTATGGGCTTGGTGTATGAAGATCAGCCCTTACGCAATATTGTGTATGAGCCATTCAGTATTAACGCGCCCTACACTGGCCCGTATAGCACCTTTGACCGCGAAAAACGGCTCAATGGCCATGAATGGCCCAGCCAAGCCCATACCATGCTCAGCATGCATCGGCTTAACAATATTCAAAGCTTGGTCACCGATATTCTCGAAAAACAAATTCCAGGCGATTTGATCGAAACGGGAGTTTGGCGCGGCGGGGCGACGATCTTTATGCGTGGCATTCTCAAAGCCTACAATTGCAACGATCGCACAGTTTGGGTCGCCGATTCGTTTCAAGGCTTCCCCAAAAACGAAGAGGAAGGCCTGCTCGGCGAAACCGAATCGCCTGGCTTGCCCCAAGATCAGCATGGCCCACCGCCCAAGCCCATCCAAGACATTCTCGATCTGCTTTGGAAAGGCACAGCTTACGATGATGTGCGCCAACATTTCGAGCAATACGGCCTACTTGATGATCAGGTTAAGTTTCTCAAGGGCTGGTTTTGCCATACCCTACATCAAGCCCCAATCGACAATTTGGCGCTTTTACGGCTTGATGGCGACTTATATGATTCAACCTATGATGCCTTAGAAGCCTTGTATCCTAAAGTTTCTCAAGGTGGATATGTGATTGTTGATGATTATGCAACCTTCGAAGAGTGCTACAACGCCGTGCATGATTATCTTGAATCAATTGGCGCAGAAGTAACCATGCAGCCAATTGATGAAGACTCAGTTTTTTGGCAAAAGCTGTAGTATGGCTCGTTTGTTAATCAACCTGAGCAGCCTTAGTGTGAAGGAGTCCAAGTGAACACCCGATTTTTAGGCATTCCCTCGGTGGTTTGGTCGATGTTGGCTTTAGTAATTGCGGCAATCTTTGTGTATGTCTGGCCAAGCGATAAAGTGCCAGGCGATACCACCAGCATTCGCTATTTGATTTTGCGCTGGGGCCATACGCTGGTTTGGATCTTGATTGCAGGCTTTATCTTTTTACGTAGCGTCGGAGCCTCAACCTTAGCCAGTTTGCTCGCAGCCTTAGCCGGCATCACCTATCTCGCCTTTATCGCAACCCTCGTGATGAACTAATCGATCACACGCTCACATAAAAAACGACCCAACCAAGTTGCTGGTTGGGTCGTTTTGATCAAGTATCAAGCGATAGAGCAACTATGGCAAACTTTTTTCATCTTCCAAAAATGAAATTAAACGGCCTTCAGCATCATACAACGAAGCATCATCATCATCGTTGTTGTTCCAAATTGGCCCTGTTGCAGTTGAAGTAATCGTGCGGGTTTCGCCAGCAGCCAAGCTACCACCCAAGGTTGTATGCAACTGATTGCCACGAATGCTACAGATTTTCCAGCCATCAATCGCCACTGGCGCATTGCTCACATTTTGAATCACAACAGTTTCGGCACCTTTATCCACGCTGACAATTCTCACTGGGAAATTGCTAGCGACGGTTGGATCAGCCTGACAATTATTAAATGATGGTGGTGGCGGTGCGGGAGTAGGCGTGACAATTGGCGTTGGGGTTGGCATTGGTTGCGGTATATTCCAGCGATTATCATAGACTTCTTTGCCCAACAATCCCAACAACACCTTAAATTGATCAGGATTGTTAGGATGCCACTCGAGCCGCGCACGCTCGAACCATTGGGTTTGTACCGTATCGCCATTAGCGTTGGTTTCCATATTAACGCCCGTCAAAGGCAAACCAAACAATTGCAACGAACGGGCATAGGTATCCAAGCCAGGAATTTTGAGACCATGCGATTGCCAGTAACTTTTGAAACCAAGCCCATTGGCCTGATCACAAACGTTATGGCCAGTTTCTTCAAACCATAAACAACCTGCTTGTGGCCCAGCCTCGCGTGGGTCAGCCTCGCGGGCAAGTTGTTGCAAGCGTTCTTTGCCCAATAAACCAAGCAGCACCTCGTAAGCCGTGCCAGCATTCTCAGGGTGTACCTCGAAACGATTACGTTCGAGCCATTGGGTATGGTAGCTCATGCCAGTATCAGGGTTTGCTTCAGCTTTAGCAGCAGCAATTGGGTAACCAAATACTGGCAGGCCGCCATTATCTTCCCAATAATCGCTGAACGGTTCTTCCAAACAGTAGGGGTTGCTCACTTCGACAAAGCACAAATTATGAGCAGCAGCAGTTCGCGGCAAGAAACCAACAAGCAGCAACAGCCAAATCCAACGGCGCATAGCAGATCCTCGGCTAAAAAACTCCGTTGCTAGTATACCAAACCTCAAGCTTTTTGAGCGATTAAATGCAACAAGCCTGCTGATCGATGTGATCAACAGGCTTGTGGTTGGTGCCGAGGGCGGGAGTCGAACCCGCACCCCCTTGCGAGGAGAGATGTTTAAGACCTCAGCGTCTGCCATTCCGCCACCTCGGCGCAACGAGCGGTATTATAGCGCATATTAGATTTTTTGGCAAATTAGTTGGTCATTTATTGATATAATATATCAGTAAAATTAATTTAGGATGAGGTATTGGCATGAGCCTTGAGCATAGGATCTATACGCTGCGTGAAGCCACCACCGCCGATTTAGCTGGCGCACGCCAGTTGATGTTGCGCACATTTGAGCACGATTTTGGCTATGGCTATATCACCAAATGGCATGCTGATGTTGATAATTTAGCCGAAGCCTATTTGGATAATCCCCGCCAAGTGTTGTTTGTGGCGGTCGTCGGCGCGAGCAACGAGGTTGTCGGCACATGCGCCGTGCGAACTGGCGGCCCTAAGCCACCCTACAAACCAGAATGGTTGGTCGAACGCTATAGCAATGCCGCAACCGCCCAACTTGTGCGGGTTTATGTTGATCAAGCTCATCGGCGGGCTGGCTTGGCTCGCCGTTTGGTCAGCCTAACCCGCGATTGGATTTTGCACGAAGGCACATATCGCACGATTTATTTGCATACCAACCCCGCAATTGCTGGAGCCGAGCAATTTTGGCGTTCGCTCCCAACCAGCGAAATCTACGATGATCGGCCTGATCAGGGCGAATTTCAAAATATCCACTTTGAAATGGATCATACAACGCCAATCATTTAATCATCAAGCGCGATTAATTCGCTTTCAGCATAGGTTAATTCACGAATAGCCGCCGCACATTCTTGCCAGCGATCTTGAGGCAATGCCAGCATCAAGGTAATATCGCTGGCAAAATCTTCACTTTCAATCACAGGATCAAATGTATTCAGCAAACGCCGCAATAATTCGTATTGATTGTAATTAATCGTCACCATACCAGTGCGCCGAATGACTTGCTCTTTGGTTGGTAAATCATTGAGGGCTTTTTGTAAGGTTCCGCTATATGCTCGAACCAAGCCGCCACTGCCTAATTTGATTCCGCCAAAATAGCGAGTTACGACTGCTGCAATATCGCCAATACCACTGCCTTGCAACACTTGCAACATCGGACGACCAGCCGTGCCAGCAGGCTCACCATCATCGGATGAGCCAATATCGGCTTGCGGGCCAAGCCCAATTTGAAACGCCCAACAATTATGGGTTGCGTCCGGATAACGCGCGGCAATCGTGGCAATCGCTTGTTTGGCTTCAGCTAAACTTGGTGCATGCACAACCGTCGCAATAAAGCGTGAATGTTTGATATCTTGTTCAAATTCATGCTCAGCTGCCGGAATTTGATAACGAGTTGGAGTCATCGAATTAACCTACTAAATTAATTGGCGTTCATAGGCAATTGCCACAGCCTCGGTGCGATTATGTGCCCCAAGCTTTTGAAAAATACTATTCAGATGAAATTTAACTGTGCGTTCGGTAATATTCAGTTGGTAGGCAATTTGCTTATTAGCAAAGCCTTGGGCTAAATGCTGCAATACTTCATGCTCACGCGGCGTTAATTCAACCAAGGTTGTATCGCGCTGCACTTGGCGCAACAATTTCGAGGCAATTAATGGGTGCAGCGTCGAGCCACCAGCATGAATCAAACGAATTGCTGCAAATAATTCATCACGCGGAGCGCCTTTGAGCAAATAGCCCTGAGCGCCAGCCCGCACCGCGCCAATAATCCGTTCATCGGTATCAAACGCGGTAAATACCAACACTCGTAAGTTGGTTGCCGCCAAATCAAGCCGCTCAAGCACCGCAACTCCATCGAGATCAGGCAACTCAAGGTCGAGTAATACCAAATCAGGTTGCAATTGCTGACACAATTCGACAGCTTGCAGCCCAGCGCTAGCCTCGCCAACCACGGCAAAATCGGCTTGGGTGCTGAGAATTGCCACCAAGCCTTCACGCACCACCGGATGATCATCAACCACCAAAATGCGGATCATTTGGTACTCCCCAGTGGCACAACAATACAAACCTCAGTCCCTGCGCCAAGGGTACTTTTGATTTCAAGGCTGCCGCTCAGCAAACGAGTACGCTCATTCATGCCAATCAGGCCAAAATGTTGGGGCTTGGGCAAAGTTGGGTCAAAGCCACAGCCATCATCATGCACGCAAATTTCAATCTGGGTTGGCGTAGCGTGATATTCAATCACCACAGCGCTAGCTTGGGCATGCTGACGCACATTATTCAAGGCTTCTTGCACAATTCGCAACAACCCGACTTCGATCCGCAAGGGCAACGGCTGCAACGCGCCAATCGTTTGCACGTCAAAGCTAAATGGGTCATGCTCATGCTTCAAGGTGGCCAAGGCTTCAACCAAACTACGGCCTTCGAGCGGAGCCGCCCGCAGATCCAGCACCGAACGCCGCGCCTCATCAAGATTATAGCGCGTCCATTGTAGCGCTTGCTGAATTTTGGCCCGGCCACGCTCGGTTGCTCCAGTTTCAAATAGGGCATCGGCAGTTTCAAGTTGCAATAACACCGCAGTTAAGCCTTGGGCCAAAGTATCGTGAATTTCGCGGGCAATCCGGTTACGCTCTTCAACCGCACCCAAGCTGAGCGAGCGTTCAAATAGGCGGGTGCGTTCAATCGCCATGCTCAGCAAATCACCGACGGTGTGCAACAAACGCAAATCATCAGCGCTCAATTCACACCAATCAGGGCTAGCCACATTAAACACCCCAAGCTTGCGCCCATGGGCCATCAACGGAATTGACGAGTGAAAACGCACCTCGGTGCCTTGCGGAACATGGCGCAAGCGCGTGCAACGAATCACGCTAATGTTGGCAGCCCGTTCCAAATCATCATCGCGAAAACGCTCCAAGCAATAACAATCGTCTTCTAAGGCTTGGGGGTGGCACAACACAGGCGGCAGATGATAGGCGGCGGCCAAATAATGGGTCGTTTGATCCTCGCGCAACAGCCAAACCCAACCTGTATGCAAGCCCAACAACTCAGCCACTAATTCTAAAACGGTTTGCAAAGCCTGATCAAGCTGCGTACTCCGATTCAACGCCTCGGCAATTTGGTTCAAAATCATCAATTCATGGTTTCGGCGAGCCAAAACCGCTGGATCATTGCTCATTATCAACACCTTTTGGGCAATTTTGCCAAATGCTTGAACATCCATGCCAAATTTGCCACAGTTGTGGCTCTACTCTAGCAACCATTTTAGTGCGAGTTTAAGCATATGAGCAACTATTTTATCTCAGTTAAAGAATTACCTTCCAGCGAACAGCCACGGGAACGCCTGCGCGACTTTGGGCCACAAGCGCTGTCTGATGCTGAGATTTTGGCGATTTTGCTGCGGGTTGGCGTGCAGGGAATGAACGTGATTCAGCTAGCCCAATTATTGCTGCGCGAGCATGGCGGCTGGCATGGTCTACAAAAAATCGAATTCAGTGATTTATGTCGAGTACGTGGCATGGGCGAAGCTAAAGCTGCGCATATCAAAGCAGCCCTCGAAATTGGGCGGCGCTTGTTGCTCGCAGCGCCCAATCAGCCCTTGCAAATCACCTCGCCAGCCGATGTGGTGGGATTATTGCAAGTTGAAATGAGCCATCTGGACAAGGAGCATCTGCGGGTGGTGATTCTCAATACCAAAAACCATGTGCTGAAAATTGAAAACGTGACAATTGGCTCGTTAAATAGCGCTAGCGTGCGGATTGCCGAGGTCTTTCGTGAGCCAATTCGCCTGAATGCGGCGGCAATTATTGTGGTACATAATCACCCTAGCGGCGATCCAACGCCCTCACCCGATGATATTTTGGTCACCAAGCAACTGATTCAGGCTGGGCAATTGCTCGATATCGACGTGCTTGACCATCTGGTGATCGGTCAAGCACGTTGGGTCAGCATGCGCGAACGGCGGCTGGCATGGTTATAAGTCTATTCGGCCTGGTTCAAATTCGACAACGTATGGCCCATGCGTTCGCGCTTGGTGCGCAGATAGGCTTGGTTTTCAGTGTTGGGGTCAGTTTCCAAGGGCAATTGTTCAACCACATGCAAACCATAGCCTTCAAAGCCAATGATCTTTTTGGGATTATTGGTGAGTAGGCGTAAATCGCGCAGACCCAAATCGGCCAGCATTTGTGCTCCCAAGCCGTAATCGCGTAAATCAGCAGGAAAACCTAAGCGCTCGTTGGCTTCAACCGTATCCAAGCCTTGATCTTGCAGCATATAGGCGCGAATTTTGTTGGTCAAGCCAATTCCACGGCCTTCTTGGCGCAAATACAGCAACACGCCACGGCCTTCCTGGGCAATTCGTTGCATGGCTTTTTCAAGCTGTGGGCCGCAATCGCAACGCAATGAGCCAAAGGCATCGCCAGTTAAACATTCGGAGTGCACCCGCACCAACACTGGCTCGTCAGTTGAAATATCGCCCATAATCAAGGCCACTGCTTCCTTGGCTTGCAGATCAGGCGTATTGATTTTGCTCTCATATGAGACGATTTGAAATTCGCCATAGGCGGTTGGCAAACGCGCTTCGGCAGTGCGCGTAACTAGAAATTCACGCTCACGACGAAAGCGAATCAATTGCTCAACGCTGATAATTTTGAGATCATGCTTTTCGGCGAAAATCTCAAGGTCAGGCATGCGAGCCATCGTGCCATCGTCGTTCATAATTTCGCAAATCACGCCAGCTGGATACAAACCCGCCAACCGTGACATATCGACCGAGGCCTCGGTTTGACCAACCCGCCGCAATACGCCACCCTCGGCAGCACGTAAAGGAAACACATGGCCAGGCCGCGAAATATCGCTGGGTTTGGAGTTTGGATTGATCACGGTTTGGATGGTATGCGCTCGATCATAGGCTGAAATTCCGGTGGTTACGCCTTGAGCGGCCTCGATCGACACCGTGAAATTGGTGCCAAACTTGGAGTTATTCGAGGTCACCATCATTGGAATTTCCAACTCGTCGAGACGCTGACCAGTAATGGCCAAACAGATCAGCCCACGGCCTTCTTTAGCCATAAAATTAATTGCCTGTGGCGTAACAAACTGGGCAGCACACGCGAGATCACCCTCGTTTTCGCGATCTTCATCGTCTACGATGATCACCATTTTTCCGGCTGCATAATCTTGCAGTGCTTCTTCGATGCTTGCCAACGGCATAGCTTCCACTCCTTTGTGACAATGAGAACGCTCATTGTTTGGTACACACCCACAACCACCGATGACTGATCGGGGTCGGTTCAGTCAGCACGAAACAATCGTACACGGCCTCTATTGTAAACCCGTTTGCCTGTAAAAGTTGCTCTAATGTGGCTTGGCTATAACCGCGTTCAGCATGTTGCTCGCTAAATCGTTCAAACAGGCTATCAGTTCGTTGGGCAAAACCTGTTAATTGCAACCACGAAATACAACGTTCTGGCTCAAATTCTGAATGCATAATGTGAACATAGCCATCTCGTTCATCAACTTCGACTGGCTGCCAAACATGCTCTAAAAAATAGGGCGTGTTAATATCGAAAATCCAGCGTCCGCCAGCTTCAAGCGCTGCCGCAACACATGCAAAAGTCGCAGCCAAATCAGCTTCTTCAAGCAAATAATTGAGGCTATCGTAAAAACAAGTAACCAGTTGAACTGGCTGGCTCACCTGCCAATCACGCATATCGGCACGCCGAAAACGAATTGAGCGTTGTTGGGTCAGATCACCACGGGCTTTGCGTTGAGCTACCTTCAGCATCTCACGCGAGGCATCGATCCCCAACACATCCCAGCCCAAATCGGCGTGTAATAACGCCAACGTTCCTGTACCGCAGGCTAAATCGATCATCGAACGGCCAGGAACGGGATGACGCTCCAGCACCCGCTGCAAATAATCAAACATCAAGACGCTAAAATGGAGTTGCCCGTCATCATAGTAACGGGCATAATCGTTGTACATCATCGAGTTATTCCAACTAATTTCGAGCGCGGTTTACTCGGCGAGCATTTTTCGGTCAAAGCGCACAATATTTTCAACATATTTGGCCAAAATATCAACTTCGATATTGACCGTATCGCCAACCTGCTGCTGGCCGATAATCGCCCAAGCCTGAGTATGGGCAATAATTGCCAAGCCAAAGCTATCATCGGTGGTGCGCGTGATCGTCAAACTCGTGCCATCAACTGCGATAAAGCCTTTTTCGACGATATAGCGCATCAAACTTGGAGCAACCCGAATCGTGATCGCCTTAGATTCGCCATCGGGTTCGATCGCGATAATTTCGCCAGTACCATCGACGTGGCCTTGCACATAATGGCCGCCCATACGCCGCCCCGCCGCCAACGCTCGCTCCAAATTGACCGAACTGCCAAGCTTGAGTTGCCCCAAATTGGTGCGGCGCAAAGTTTCAGGAGCCAAACCAACCTCAAACCAATCGGCTTCAAAGGCGGTTACGGTCAAACAAACCCCATTGACCGCAATGCTATCGCCCAATTGAGCATCACTAGTCGCCAACTTACAGCCAATCCGCAGCGTATTATCGCGCTCTAGGCCCGTATTCGCGACCAAAATTGTGCCAATTTCTTCAACAATTCCAGTAAACATTATCATTCCTTTACTGGGGATCGGTTGTTAGGGATCGGCGGCTAGGAATAATGGAGCTACTTATATCTCCGATAAGGTAGATGCTCTGCGCCTCTGCGTTAAACCTTAGGTTCCGATTCCCGATCCCCAACAACCGATCCCCAATCCCTAACCCAACACACTATCCAATAAGGCGGCATTGGTTTTTTCGGCTTCATTGAGCGTATCGTTGGCTTTGCGTAACTCTTCGCCAAGCTGCTCCATTTGAGCACGAATTTCATCAAAACTCTTGGAATGCAAAATAATATCAGTTATGCGTACTTCAAGGCTTTGTTGTTCGTGCATAAACGAAAGCATTGCATCAATTTCGCCAATCACGGTTTGGAACATATCGATTTTACCAGTCAGCACATGTAAAATATATTCTTCGATTGTACCGCGTAAAATCAAGGTATAAATTTCAACGGGCCGTTCCTGACCATAACGATGCACCCGACCGATCCGTTGCTCGATCCGCATTGGATTCCATGGCAAGTCGTAATTTACCAAGCGATGGCAAAATTGTAAGTTAAGCCCTTGACCACCGCTTTCGGTTGAAAGAAAAACTTGAGCCTTGCCATCACGGAAACGCTCAACTGCATTACGTTTTTGCATCCCGCTCAGGCCGCCGTGGAACAGCACCGATTCAACTCCGTGATCAACCAAGAAATCGCGCAGGAATTCAAGTGTTGCCACAAACTCGGTATAGACGATGATTTTGCTATCATCGTTTTTGATAATTTTGAGTAATGAACGAGCTTTGGATGGAATCTGCATCTCATCGACGATGTTGAGCAAACGTTCTAATTCGCCATTATCAGCAGCATCCATCTTGCCCAAACGCGCCGACATCGCGCCACGCAAGGTATGACCAACCGCACGAGGACTCGAAGTCATTTCCTTGAGCAAGGTCATCAGCACCAACACCAATTTTGAGACTACAACTTTGCCATCGATGCTTTGCAAAACAATATCACCTTCAACATAACGTTGATAGATATGTTTGCAGAAACGCACCATTGCATCGTGAAAATCGTGCTCATCATCGGTCAATTCAATTTCATGATGGTGGATTAAGCGTGGTGGCAACTCAGTCAAAGTATTTGAACGGCGGTTGCGAATCATCACTTCATTGAGCAAAGCGCGTAAATGTTCAACATTACGAGCATGGCGACGATCTTCCATAAACAATTTTTGAAATTGGCGTGGCCCTTTGAGATGGCCAGGCCGCGCAACCGTAATCAAATTATATAATTCGCGCAGCTCGTTTTGAACAGGCGTTGCTGAGAGCAACAAACAATGCTTACGGTTTAAATTGAAAACAAATTTATAACGCCCAGTGCGGTGATTTTTGAGCATATGACATTCATCGATCACCAACATATCCCAAGTACGATCGGTTAGGGCTTTACGATAGGCTCCTTTCGCCCGATCGATCGATCCAACCACCAAAGGATATTGGGCAATATCACTATCATCGCCTAAACGATGAAAATTCATGCCAAATTTATCGTGCATTTCTTCGAGCCATTGCTCAGAGAGTGGGGCAGGGGTTAAAATCAAACAAGTGCGAATCATTTCGCGCAAGTGATATTCTTTGATGATCAAGCCTGCTTCGATCGTCTTACCCAAGCCAACTTCATCGGCCAAAATCGCATTGCCATGCATTTCGCCCAAAACCCGCCGTACAGCCCGCAATTGATATTCTTTTGCATCAATCGCTGCATATTCGAGCGAAAGTAGATGGTCAAAGCCACCTTTGAGGGTATAGTGCTCGGCCTGTTCGCGCACCGACCAACGATCAGCTGGAGTAACGTGGCCACTGAGCAAGCGAGCACGTTCGCCATCGGTTGGTGGGCGAAAACGCAATTCGCCCAAAATTGGCGGCAAGGCCTGCAAGCGTGGCGGCGCAGCTACCGGAATTTGCGGGCGGGTAGTTCGCGTATTGGGCGTTAATGCCGATTCAAAATCAGCTCGAATCAAATGCTCATCTAACTCAAAGCCTAAATGCAAGAGATCAGCTTCAACTTCAGGCTGGTCAATCTCAGGCAATGCTTGGACAAGCTGCTCAAGCTCAAAGGTTGGCTCAGGCAGGCTGGCCAGAATCTCAAGATAACGCTGGCGACGTAATTCATCCATTGGTAAAAACCTATTTTCTACTGATTCGGCTTCGGGTCGTGAGCAGCTTCGCTTAGGCGTAAACGCGCCAATGGCAACAATAAGCTGGCATGGCTGCGTGGGTCGAGTTCGGCGGCGCGGCGCAAAAAGGCCACTGCCTCAGTTGGCCGACCTTGATCCAAGGCGTTGGCTCCATAACTCAAATAAAGTTCAACCAACTGCGGATCGCTGGCCAGTTGGACATAAATCGCCTCAGCTGGCCCATCGCCGGCATTGGTTGGCAATTCAGCTAATTCAGCTTGTTCGGCCTCGATTTCCTCGGCGCTCATCCGGGCAGTTCGTGGAGCCGAACGGCGTTGGGCCTTAATTTCTTCTTGGGCTTGACGCGCCACATCGGCGGCAACACTAACCGCACTGACCACTCGCCGCTTAGAGCGGGTATAGCTAAAATTGACAATTGGCAAATCACTCAATGGGCCGTTATCCATTTCCCATTCGTTGATCAATTGCTCGGCGCGTTCAGCAATTTGGTCGAAGCATTCGCGGGTTAATGGGGTATGGTTGAAACCGCCAACCCGTGCTACATACAACAAACCACGACCATCAACCACCCCCCCCGTATTCCAAAGCAATTCTAACAGGCGCGTCGCTTGGTCAGGGTTCATTGGCGTGCGATTGAAGGCAGCGGTTGCCCGTTCGACATCGCCAAAATCGCTATACAGTGGCATGAGCAAATCCAACCCAGCCCGCATCAACGATTCATCGGTTGTTTGGTCGAAAATCGTTTCGAGCATGCCCACGATGTTATGTTTAAGCAAGCGTGGATCGCGTTCGTCAAACCAAGAATCGGTTTGTTCTTGGGCTTTTTGAGGTGATAAGCGGGCAAATGATGCCTCTAGGCCTTTGAAACGCACCGCCCAAAAAACATCCAAGGGCTTAACATCCTCACCTGCCAGCCAATCCAAATACCACCAGCGTTGTTCAGGCGTAAGGGTTTTGTAGGAAGCAACGGCATAGGTTGGTGGGGTTGGAGCATTCCAGGGTTCTGGTGAGCTTGGTTGCTTAATCGACAGCGTGCGAATCAGCACAGCATCGGGCGAGGTGTTTTGGCGGCCACTCCAGTAGGAAAAAACATCCCACTCGTTTTTGACGATTTTGACCCCAGGCACTTTTTGAATTCGCGTCAATTTTTGCTCTAGGATGGCCTCTTCTTCCTCGGTCATCACATATTCAGCCGAGCCAGAGAGGTCGAATTGCACCACACCGCCATCGCCCTTGAGAATGCCATCGAGCAATTCAAGGCCATCGAGCGGGGTGCTACCTTTTTTGTTCGAGCGCACTTGCTCCTGAGCGGCAGCGGCTAAACCACGAATAAAACTCGCTGCATCAGAGCGATCGAATAAAAATACGCCTTGGGAAAGCTCTAACGCGCGAGCAACCCACATCACCAAGGTATCGCTGTAGTTCAAGGCTACGGGCATGGTTGGGGTTTGCTCGACCATGGTGCGAATGACGGTAGTTTGATGGCGTTCGCCCCAGCGTTCAGCAATATCGCGCATGGCTTGCTCGATCGCGGCGCGTTTGCCACCTAAGCCACGGCCAAGCTTGAAATTACAGCGTGAGGCAATATCAAACAACAATGGGCCACTAGCTTCAATCGAGGCTAAGGCAAAACAACGAATCAACACATCAGCAGGAATTGCATTTGAGGGAGTGTAGAGCGTGAGCCATTCGCCCAATAATTCAGGTTGCGAAGCGGCATAGGCCAAGGTTAGCACATTGCCAATTGAGCTTTGGGCCACCGCATCATTGGTGCTCGAATCGTACAACTGACGCATAGCGCTAATTGCTTCATCGCGGCGGGTGGTGGTTAATTCAGCACACAAGGCATAGAGCCGCATAATTCGAAAGAGCTGAATCGCTCCGCTCTCATCGCCAGCCAACCAAGCAATATAATTCCAACGTTGTTCGGGGGTTAATGAGGCATAGGTTGGCGAATAGGTAAAATAGCCGCCCCACGTCACCCGTCCACCAGTCGGACGCATCACCGGAAAACGCACCAAATCGAGCATAATCCGCGTATCCAACATAAAACGCCCAGGCTGTTGATTAATGTGCACTCCAACCAACGAACGGATACTCTCAGCCATCCGCTCAAATGTAGCCCGATCTTCAGCAGAAAGTGTACGTTGTGGAATCGCGCGAGTAGTGCGTGCCATCGTGGATTATGTCACCTCAAAGTTAAACATCAGCGCATATTGTAGCATATTTCTGCCCACTCGTCAGGCTTAACAGATTGGGTTGAGCTTATTCGGCTTGCAAGCCAAGCGCAACCATAGGATAGGCGGCGTTGGGTAGCCACAAAACCCGCACGCGATAGCCTTGATATTCAATCACTTGACCAAGTGTTGCAGTTTGTTTTAATTCTGGCACGCTGCTGCTAACCCAAAAACTCAATTCAACTTGGGCATTGGCAGGGTCATAATCACCAATTGTAATTGTCAGATAACCATCGCCAACGCTACTATTGGCAGGCGCAATCAATAATTGTTCTTGACCAAGGGCTTCAATTGGCAAAATAGGCGCTTGTTCAGCGGTTAAACGAATGGCCACTTGAATTGAATTTTGCTCGATTGACAACAATTGCACTTGATAATTTGCGACCGTAATCGTCTGATCAAGCATTAATTTGGTGTGATAATTAAAAATCGCTGGCTTGGTTAAAAAGCGAATGCGCACACCAATTGGTTGCTGCGGCTGATCAGCAGCATATAAAATTTGCAAAACACCAAGATTCAAGCCTTCGATATGCAAATCTGTGCCTTCGCGCAAGGTCACCACGGTTGCTTGATCAATCGCTAACATTGAAGTTTCCTGTTCTGGGTCGGCCAACGGATCTTGCTTGGCCTGACAACCCATCAATAACACGATAATCCAGCCCAATAAGCAGCAAAAACGCATGCAACCCCCGCCAATTAATCAATTGGATTGGTTATAACAACATTAAACACCTGCTCAAGATCAGCATAATCGACGGTGACTGGTGGTTCATCCCACGACCATGGATTGCGCAAGGTCACCCGATTGCGCTGTTGATCGATATGGCTCACATAGTAGGCATGCTTCGGTTGCAGTTGTTTATTGATAAACGCTGGTTGATTAACACTTGGATCGCTTGGATTAGGCGTGCCAAAGATAATCGCCTGCTGATTATTATGCATCGTGGCTAGTTGATGAATGCTGTAGGTTTGAGGCTCGTTAATCACGCTACGTTGACCAGTAATCGCCTCTAGCACATCGGCAGGGTTGCCACCTTTGTTGAGCGTGCTATACATATCAATTGGATTGCTGCTTTGACTCAAAAATTGGGCGTAGGCTTTTTCCATAATCGCTGGCCATAATTCGCGTTTGCCATCCAATACTTCTTGATTTTCGTGGATGTAGGGCTGCGTGCCATCAGCCAGCACTGGAAATTCAGCAGTCACGGTGATTTTCACCGGATCAAAGCCATTATCAAACCAATTATTTAAACGATTAAAGCGCGTATCAGCTTCACGCTGATAAAACGTGACGGTATAGGTGCCATCGCCATTATCTTCAATCGCATTGCGAATCACATCGGGGTTATTTTGGGCCACCGCCGCCAGCGAAGCCACCACAAAACAATTACCAATCTGGCCTTGATCAGCATCGCTGGGGTGGATACCTTGGCGCATATCAGCCCCGCCAGCTAAATATAATTCACCCTCAACTGGGCGCATTTCGCTAATTTCGAGATAGGCTTCTTTATATTTGCCTACCTGATCAGTTGTTTGATTGAGCACCACTTCGGCTCGAAACAAGCTAGCGGCTTCGCGTTCAGCTTCGTGCAACACGCCGCTCAATTCAAGGCTGATTTGCTTGGCGGTGCTCAAAACAAGCGTTAAGCGTTGCAACGCGGGCAGTAGTTCGGTTTGATATTCGTTAGCAAAAGCCGTTGCCGCAGCGCCTTGCCAGGCCCCAGCAATTAACGGCTCAGCAACCTGTTGAATTTGCAGGCGAATCGTTTGGACTTGCTCGGTTTGGCGCTGAAATCGCTGGGCAACCTGCTTGATCAGGTCATAATCAATTTGGACAATCGGGGCTGGCATCGCAACATCCTTCTAGTTGGGGCAATGCACAGAACTCTTGCACGACCCTCAATTCAACACAGCCCCACTATACGCTACAACGCCAGCCCAAGAATTAAAGCTGAGTTAAGATTTATGCGCCAAACGCCGCAAGGGCACAGGCTGATAGATCGTCGCTAGCATGCTCAAACTAAACAGCAATGCCGCCAAGCCATGGATACTAGCCCCAAACACCAGCAACCAGCGTGCCCAAGCCAAACCAGCGACTAATCCGGCCCAACCGAGATCAATCATTGCTACCGCGCTAATCGCCAAAAACACCTGCCAATTAGCAATATTGGCCAAGCCCAACGGTCGCCCCATAAAGCGTGGAATCATAAAATAGGCCATTCCATAAATGAGAATCGTCGCAAAGCCCGCTAGATTCGATTCAACATGGATTGGGCGTAACTGTGCACCCAAAGCCCGATCAAAGGCAAAACTAATACCCAAACCAATCCCTACTGCCAAATAAAATACTGCTGCACGAATCGACCACATGGTCAAGGGGCCGATGCGGCGTGGTTGCACAATACTCAATTGGCTTGGTTGCTTGGCAGGCGGAGTAGCTAAGGCCGGAATTAACAGCCAAACACAACACGCTAAGGCCGCTAAAATGAAACTGGCCCCAAGCGCAAAGAGGCCAGGCAGATCAAAGCCCAAGCCAAACACAATGCTCAGCAAACCAAGATGATGCAAGCTCAAGCCCACTTTTAGCCAACGCGGATCACGGGTTGCTTGGCCCGACCAACGCGGCAAGACATGGCAGGCCACACCAATAATCATCAACATCATCCAACTAAGGGTCAATAAATGCTCAGCGCTCAACAGCCAACGGGCATGGATCAAGCCAAATTCGCGGGCTAGAATTAAGCTCAGCGCTAGGGGCAAGCTAGCTCCAGAGGTTTTCGTGGCGAGGGTCGAGAGTTTATCAACCTGTTGTTGCAAGGGTGATGATGGCATGCTTGGGCGCAATTTTGGGCTGCGCAACAGTTGCATAATATTCCACATAAATAAACAACTGCCTAGCCACTCCAAACCCAAGCCTAAGCGATAACTGAGTTGGCTATACCAAACCAAGCCACTGCTGGCCAGCACGACACCCAAACTCCAAACCAACCAATGCAACTCCAACCACGTCGGTTTGGGGAAATTGCGGCCACTAAATACCGGAGTTGTGTGGTAATTCACCGCAAAAATACTACAACTGATCCAGCCATACAGCAGCAGATGCACCCAAGCATCCCAGCGCTGTGGGCCAGCCGCCGTCAAAGCCATATGCACAATCGTCGCCAGCAACAAGGCTACCAAGCCACTCAGCCAAAATAATTTACTATGCCGCGCCATCATTATCACTCCATCAACTAGCAATTCTTAGGCTAGTGTACGGAGATTGATCGATCTGCACAGCGATATTTCTCACATGGCATTATGCTTGGTGATTGTGGGAAACAGGCCAGCCCGCCGTTGATGGCAACTAAAATAGATCAATTCGTCGCTGGTAGCTTGGATTGAACGGGCTGCACCACGCGGCACACAGACGATCGAGCCAACGCCAATTGGCTGTTGCACCAAATCGATCTCCAAAATAGCCGTGCCTTCGAGCACAATCAACAGCACATCAACTTCGTGATTTTGGTGATTGGGAATGCCATCGCCAAAACGAAAACGCAGCAAATTGAGGTTAAGTTGATCGGTGGTGTAGCTCCACAACGGGCCATCAAGCTCGCTTTGGTCGCGCAGTTGAGCCAAATCCAAGGGCGGAAAGGTACCAACAATCAATTGGGAAAGTAATGCATGCATTGGGCAAATTCCTTGTACTATGGTGGCAGTCCAGTTCTAGTGCAACGAGGATACGCTGATGGATCGAAATGTTTTATTTGCCCATGTCAGTTTCACTCGCGATCTATCGCCAACGATTATTGCTGCGCTGAGCAGCCATGCTAATGAACAAACCGTCGAGCGTGGCCAGATTATCACGCTGGAGGGCGACCCCGCCGTAGCAATGTATCTGGTGTATAGCGGGCGGATTAAGGTTGTACGTCATTCAATCGAGGGCCGCGAGCATATTTTACACGTAGTTGAGGCCTACGATCATTTTAATACAGTCCCGATGTTTCGTGAAGCCCGCTGCCCAGCCACCAGCGAAGCCTTAGTTACCAGCCAATTATTGGCAATTCCGCGTGAACATATCCGCCAAGTCGCCCAGCAACACCCTGAATTAGCCTTGGCAATGTTGGGCGAATTCGCCAACCGTTTGCATAATTTGGTTGGCTTAGTTGAAAATTTGGCCTTACATACGGTCAACGGGCGTTTGGCGCGTTTATTGTTGCAACAAGCTGCATTAGCCGAACAAAACCCTAATCTCGCGCCCTTGACCCAAGCTGAAATGGCTGCGCATATTGGCTCAGTGCGTGAGATGGTCGGGCGTGCCTTGAAGGCCTTTGATGCGCAAGGCTTAATTCGGCTTGAGCGCGGCATGATCGAAATTATCGATCCCCAAGGTTTAGCTGCCCAAGCTGAGCTTTAGTTAATGGCTGGCTGCTTGGGGCAAAGCGAATCGCGAACGAGCGGCTAATCGCTTCGGTTGGGCAGGCTATTTCGCAGCGATCGCAAAAGGTACAGGCTTCGGGCTTGACTAAGACCGCATGCTGTTGCTCAATTGCCACTGCGGCTGTTGGGCAAACATGTTCACAGGCACCACAGGCAATACAACGTTGCAAATTAATCACAGGTAATACCATCACCAACTCCGATCGGTAGCAGGCAGTCAGAGCATAAACTCTAGCTGCCTGCATATTCAAGCTCAACTAGTTTTTGGGGTCGCCATCGCCTGCTTGGAATAACCCCAAAGCTCCGCGCCCGACAAAGTTGAAAGCGTGGGTCACAATGGGATATAAGCCATCTTCAGCAGTCGCAAATTCGACAATTGCGCCTTGGGCTGGAGCCAAATCGACAGCTTGTGAACCATAGCCATTGGCAGTTTCAGGCCGTAATTGTACGCCTTCTTTGATCACAGTGTTGAAAATGGTACCAACCACGTGGAACGAGCTATCGATGCTTGGCCCAGCATTCAGCACAAATACCCGCACACTTGCGCCAGTTTTGACTTCCAATGGATGATCTTTATATTGGTTGGCAACGCCGTTGAAGACCACATATTCTGGGGCTGGAGCGGCTGAAGCAGCTTTTTCGAGGCTGACTAAATCGCCTTGAGGGCCGAGATACCATTCGCTTTGCACCAAGGCAAATTCATGATCAACTGCTGGCAAGCCTTCCTTAGGTTCAACAATCACCATCCCATACATCCCATTGGCAATGTGATGCAGCGCGGGAGTTGTACCACAGTGATACATCCAAACCCCAGCATAATTGGCTTTCCATTCGTACATCTTATCTTCACCAACATTGATCGAGGTCATTTCGTCGTTCCAAGCAACCTCGCTGGAGTGAAAATCGATTGAGTGTGGCACTTTGTTGGAGCTAGGGTTGCTAAGGTGAATCCGCACAGTATCGCCGACCTTCACCCGAATGACCGGACCTGGCACTGTGCCGCCAAATGTCCAAACATGCTGGACATAGCCTGGAGCCACAGTCATTGGTTTTTCTTCAACCACTAATTCAACATCATGCACCGTACCTTCCAAGGCAGTTGGCGCTTTAGCATCGTGCAACATATATTCAGGAGCCGACTCATCGGCGGCAATATCGCTCTCTGGCGCAGGCCCGCTATGGTCATCCATCATGGTTGGGGTAACTGCGGCTGCATCAGCCGAGGCAACTTGAATTGAGCCTTTCATGCCCGCAGCTTCGTGGCCAGGTACAGCACAAATAAATTTCATGCCCTCAGCCGGAATTGTGACCTCGCCAGTCACTGTTTCGTTGGCTTTAGCACTAATAACGGTGCCATCAGGAAAGGTAATATCGTGAGGAATCACCCCATCATTGACTAATTTAATTGTATATACGCCAGCACTTGGCACTGTGAGATTCTGTGGTTTGAAGCCCATATCAAACGAATGAATTTCCAACACTTCTTGGCTGGTTGGTTGGCTAGCTTGTTGACTCACAACTTGGCTTTCGGGCTTAGCCGAAGCGGTTGGGGCAAGGCTACTCGTTCGTGTAGCTTGATCGCTACATGCGGCAATACTTGCTAACAATAGACTAAAAATCACTACCATAGTGAATGATCGGCGGTTCATTGCGATGCTCCTTGCTTGAAAGCGAACCATCAATCGATGCTGGGGATCGCCAGTGATCGATATGCAATTTGGATGTTGGCCAGCCGTTGTAATTACATAGCGCTAGCTTAGAACCTTACAATTGGTTTGGCTGCGACTTTTCTCGCATGCTGCCTAGATAGCTGCTTGTGAGAAAAGTCGCTGCTCAACAGTTCTGTCACGGGTATGCTAGACCTAGCTTAATTGTTGCAAGGAGCATTAAATTTATGTCAACTACAACTGTAACCCCACAGGTTATCGCCGAAAGCACTCTCGCCGCATTAGCCGAAGCCCACCCCGACGTTATGGCTGTTTTACGTCAACATGGCTTTGATTTGTGTTGCGGTGGCGGATTAAGCCTGAGCCAAGCCGCCCAAGCCCATCAAGTTGAGCTAGCGCCGATCGTCGCCGATTTAACCGCCATTTTGGGCAAAACAGCCTAATTTCGAGGAGCCAGGATCATGCCAACACTTGCTCGTTACTATATTCGCACGGCATTTGTTTGGCTGGTGCTGGCGTTTGGTTTAGGCAGCGCCATGCTCACTAGCCAACTGTGGGGCTTCAAAACCAATCCGTTAGCAGCTTTGCAAATTGTGTTTTATCACGCATTGATGGTTGGTTGGGTTACTCAGTTGATTGTGGGCGTGGCGATTTGGCTGTTTCCAGTGCATACCCGTGAGCAGCCACGTGGCAACGAACGAATTGCTTGGGCTGCGTATATCACCTTTAATCTTGGGCTTGGGCTGCGTAGCGTGGTTGAGCCAATGCTGCAATGGCAACCAAGCCCAATCGTCAGCTGGGCGGTGGTCGTTGCGGCAATCTTGCAAGTCGGCGCATTATGGCTAATTTTGCTGATGCTTTGGCCACGGGTCAAGGGCAAAGCGGTCAAAGCCAAATAGGCGAGGGAAGTATGCCGAAATTTAGTCAAATCAGCATTCGAGCTGCCCTGCTCTATTTGGTGATTGGCGGCAGCGTTGGTGGCATCTTATTGGTAAGCAAGGCATTTGGGGTTTGGCCATGGATTTGGTATTGGCGCACCGCCCACATTCATGCCATGCTAGTGGGCTGGCTACTGAATTTAATTTTTGGCGTAGCCTTTTGGATTTTGCCACGGCTTGATGCCAATGGCTGGCGTGGTTCGCCGTGGCTGGTTTGGTCGGCCAGCGGTTTGCTGCATATCGCGCTAGCAGTGCTGGTTTGGGCCAGCATTTGGCCATGGTCAGCAGCAATTTTTATTGCGAGCGGCCTTGAATGTGCAGCGGCAATTGCCATGGCTTGGCATTGCTGGCCCCGTTTACAACCATTAATAATTGAGCCAATTCTGCACCAAAAGCTTAAATAATATGCTATGATGCCACTAGTTTTGGTGGAACAAGCTCATGGCACATGCAGGCCAACAATTGGGACAAACCATCCGTCGCAGCAAACTCAGCCGTTGGGGCTGGTTTTGCTGTTGCTACTTTATTCTGCAACTAGCGCTGATTTGTCCAATCGCCTGTATCATCCATGAATTAAGTTTCAGCAATGCCGCCCATGTTCAAGCCAACCCTAGCGCAGCCATGTTTGTCTGTCGACTCGAAACGCCCTCGGACAGCAGCCCCACTTCAGATCACATGCTGAGCACTGCGCTGCATCGCCATCAACTGGTGGCCTTGTTTGCAATGGTGCTGATTAGCCTGAATTTATTGCTCCAAGTCAAACCACAAACCCAGCGCATCTATCAGCAACGGCTGCATTTAGCCTCGTTTGATTTGCTACCCAAGCTACCCCCGCCACGTTCTGCCTAATCATTCAATTCATGATGTCAAACTTCGAGAAGCTCAACCGTGGTTGAGTCGTTGTGGCATGATTTTGAAAGGAAGCAGCAGTATGTCAGCCTCATTTATTTTGTTAATTAATCACACCAGCACCGCCAGCATTCAAACCAACCTGTTGATGGAACAGGGCTATATCCCAATGCTCTTGCCGTTGAATCAATTGGCTCAATTGCCAGCCCTACCGCACCAAACCATCGTTGTCGCTTGTTTCAACAACCAAGCTGAGCTTGAACAACTGACCACCACCCTACCAACCTGGAATATGCCGTGGATCGGCTGGAATTTGAGCGGCCAGATCGAGCTTTCGATTGCGGCCTACAAAGCTAGCGCCGATATTGTGTTGACTGATAGTTGCACCGAGCAATTGTTGCTGAATGTGCTGAGCCAGCGCAGCAACTATATCGCAGGCCAGAGCGACCCCATTGTCAAACAGCGCCAACGCCATTATCAACGGGGCACATTAATCAGCCTGCCAGCCGAGCATATCTTATTAATTAATGAAGGCGTGGTGGGGTTAGCCACGTTGCATAGCGATGGTTCGCAGGTGCTGGTCAGCTTATGCGGCCCACAACAGTTGGTGTATAGCACCGAGCAACAATCGAGTGTCCAGCTATATGCCCATAGCGATGTCGTTGGTCAAGTCTATGCTTGGGCGCAGGTTGCCGAGCATCCATCATTATTACAACGCCTGCGCAGCCGATTAAGCCAAATGGAGCGTTGGGCTTCGATGCAAGCCAATGGCTATAGCGATCAGCGCATTTTAGGGTTGTTGGGATTATTAGCCGAGCAATTTGGCAAGCCAACCGAACAAGGCACATTAATTGATATTCGCTTAACCCATGAACAACTTGCCTCGGCAATTGGAGTCAATCGCACCACCACCACCCGCCTACTGCGCGATCTGCGCAATCGCGGCTTGGTCTACACCGCTGGCCATGGTGCTCAAGAGCGTTTTTGTTTGCCAGGTTAAAATGGGGGATCGGTTGTTGGGGGTCGGGGAGTTTGCTTTTAACCACGAAGGACACAAAGAGCACGAAGGGCTAAGGATAAAAGTTAAACTAGCCTGATTCTAAATCCTGATCCCCAACAACCGATCCCCGATCCCCACTTAATCAAAATTGTCATCTTGACACTACTGATCATTGTGTTAGAATGACATTATTAGGGGCGTTTGATACGTTCCGCTCTTTTTCTCACGATTTATAGTGTCAAAATGACACTTACTAAATGTTTACCCAATGGAGAGTCATCATGACCGTCATCGCAGCCGAAGCAATTGGCGTGGCACATGAACGTGCCGAGGACTATGCAGGGCTTTCAATCGAGGAATTGGATCAACGGATTGCTACGGCTAAGGCCAAATTGGGCGAGCGTTTGGTGATTCTGGGCCACCACTATCAACGTGATGATGTGGTCAAGCATGCCGATTTAAGTGGCGATTCCTATGGGCTTTCGGTTGATGCGCGCAAAACTGCCGCCGAATATATCGTCTTTTGTGGCGTTCACTTCATGGCCGAAAGCGCCGATATTCTCGGTCGCGACGACCAAACCGTGATTCTGCCCGACCATACCGCTGGTTGCTCGATGGCCGATATGGCCGATATCGAACAGCTTGAAGAAGTTTGGGATGAGCTTAACGAGATTTTGGGCGATGCCGAGGCCCAGGTCATGCCAATTACTTACGTCAACTCATCGGCAGCCGTCAAGGCTTTTGTCGGCGAACATGGAGGAGCTTGCTGTACCTCATCCAATGCTGAGCCAATTGTGCGCTGGGCCAAAAATCTCCGCCCCAAAATGCTGTTCCTGCCTGATCAGCACCTTGGCCGCTATACCGCGTTTGCGAAACTTGGCATTCCGCTCGATAAAATGTTGGTTTGGAATCCTAATTTGCGCTATGGCGGGCATACACCAGAGGCCATTCGTGAAGCTGAAGTGTTGCTATGGGCTGGTCACTGCTCGGTACACGCTCAATTCCGCCCAGCCTACATCAAAGCTTGGCGCGAAAAACACCCCGAAATTAATGTGATTGTGCACCCTGAATGCACCTTGGGCGTGACCAACGAGGCTGATTATGTTGGCTCAACTGCCTACATCATCAAAACGATCAACGAGGCTCCAGCAGGCAGCATGTGGGCAGTTGGCACCGAAATCAACTTGGTCAATCGTTTACAAACCAATAATCCTGATAAAACGATTGTCTCTGTCTCGCCATTTGCCTGTCTTTGTTCAACGATGTATCGGATCGATCCTGAGGAATTATGTTGGGTCTTGGAGAATTTGGTTGAGGGCAATGTCGTCAATCAAATTGCTGTGCCAACTGCCATCAAGCAAAAAGCCCGTTTGGCGCTCGAACGCATGCTAGAGATTGCTGGTAATTAAGCGCATAGGCAGGATGGCCTCGACAGCAGTGCCATCCTGCCTCTTGATTAGGTTTAGGCATTTACCAATTTGCGCCGCAAAGCAATAATTTCAGTTTCGGTAATCAGCAGCACCAAAATCGCTTGCGAGATGAGAAAACCATAGCCCCAAACTGTTGGATCAAAGCTAGGCCCAACAATTAGCCAAACACTTTGGGCCAGCCACAAGGCATTGACTGCCACCACAAACCAAGCCGCCCCGCGCTTGATCGTTGGCCGAAACGAGAGCCACACCAACCAGCTCACCCATGGAATCAAGCCCAAGCCGACATACCACAAAAAGCTACTTGGCAAACCAAAAAATGCCGCCAGCGGTTGATTCAAGCCCAGCAAGCCAGCCATCAAAACTCCAGCGCTCATTCCATCAAAACGAATTGCATAGCGTAATAATTGAGGGTGTTGTAACCAACGCATACGATTGCTCCTTTGTTGTAATTATCGTCAAACCCCAACAGCGTCAGGTTGAAGAACCTAGATGCAGCATAGGCGCTGATGGTTGGCAGCACAATTACCTCTGAGGTAATCGTGGCAACTACCCAAATTATGCTAAGATGCAGCTATGAAACAAGCAGCAATTGGTTCACTGATTCGTACTTGGCGGCAGCGTCGCCACTTGAGCCAGCTTGATCTGGCCAGCGATGCCAATATTTCAACCAAACACTTGAGTTTCTTGGAGACTGGACGTTCATTGCCTAGCCGCGATATGCTGTTGCATTTGGCTGAGCATTTAGAAGTACCGCTGCGTGAGCAAAATGTGTTGTTGGTGGCGGCCGGGTTTGCACCGTTGTTCAGCGAGCGTTCGCTTGATGATGGCGATTTAGATCCTGCTCGCGAGGCAATTCAGCATGTGTTGCACGGCCACGAGCCATATCCAGCGATTGCGATTAATCGCCATTGGCAGATGATAATGGCCAATAATTGTATTGATTATTTTCTGGCAGGCGTAGCCACAGATTTATTAACTCCACCAGTTAATGTCTTGCGCTTGAGCCTGCATCCTGAGGGCTTAGCACCACAGATTGTCAATTTAGCGGCTTGGAAAGCGCATTTATTGGCCCGTTTGCGCCACCAAATCGAGCTAACCGCCGATACGTATTTGGATGAGCTGTATCATGAATTGGCGGCCTATCCCACGAATCAAACTCATACTACGCCGATTCCGCCCTATCATGAAAGCATGGATATTGCCTTGCCCTTCACGTTGCGCACCGCCCATGGCATGCTCAGCTTTTTTAGCACAACCATGGTGTTTGGCACACCAATTGACGTGACAGTTTCAGAATTGGCGATTGAGGCATTTTTTCCAGCCAATGCCGCCACCGCCGAACATTTACGCCAGTTACATGCAGCCAAAACTAGTCGATAAGCGAGTTACGTATGACCAACAATAGTTTATGGCAACAAATGAATCAGCCAACAATGCTTGCTACACCGATTTCGGCTTCGTATTGGGTGCTTCCAGGGCGTTTGCTGGCGGGCGAACATCCCATGCTGTTGGAAAAAGAGCCGTTACATGAGCGTTTACAGCACTTTAGCCAGGCCAAAATCACTGTTTTTATTGATCTGACTGAGCAAGCCGAAACCCAAGAATTGGGCGATTACAGCGCGGCGCTGCACCAAATTCAAGCAAGCCCAGCGCTCGTTCGCTATCATTTTCCAATCCCCGATATGAACATTCCATCAGTTTCCCAGATGCAAGCGATTCTGGCGCAAATAATTAATGCGCTTGATCAGCAACAAAATGTGTATGTCCATTGTTGGGGCGGGCTAGGCCGAACAGGCACAGTCATCGGCTGCTTGCTCGTCGAACAAGGCTGGGAATATACCCAAGCAATAGAACAAATGACGCGATTACGCCAAAACACCCGCGACTACCGCTACCCCTCACCAAGCAACGATCTACAACGCCAGTTTGTGGCAGATTGGCAGAAATAGCATCCGCTGCGTTGTGAAGCCTCTTTAATTGCTTGTCCCTCTCTCTGTTCCAAAACACCCAATTAAATTAGCGCCAGAATCACCCAGTAGGTGTACCTTTGGTTACATTCCATGGGAGCAGCTTAGATTTACAATAGCAGTAGATCAACTGAGTGATAGAAAGAAAGGCTTGTATGATCGAACTTCCAGATCCACTTGATCAAGCCCCAACCCGCGACCTGCTGCATCATTACGTCGATGAGGGAATTTTTAATCGGGCAATGATGAAACGCGCCTTACAACTAAGCGGGTTTACGCCAACGGCCCAAGCTTGGGTACGCTTTTTCAACCTGATCTTGCTGGTGCTGGGTGCTGGCTTGGCGGTTTGTGGGGTCTATTTCTTCTTTGCTTTCAATTGGGCCAGCATGCATCGCTTCGCCAAACTGGGCTTAGTTGAAGGCGCATTGCTCAGCTCAATCGTGGCAGCCTTGTGGTATGGCTTGGAACGAATTCAAGGCAAAATTTTATTAACCGTCGGCGCTTGTTTAGTTGGCGCACTGATGGCGCTATTTGGCCAAATTTACCAAACTGGTGCTGATGCCTATACCCTCTTTTTGAATTGGGCCTTGGTGATCACCGGCTTGGCAATTGCTGGCAATTTTGCGCCGTTGTGGCTGCTGTGGTGGGGGCTTTGGAACCTTACGATTGTGCTTTATTACGATCAAATTGGCAATTCGCGTCAAGCTAACGATTTATTCGCCTTGTTGATTTTCAATGGGCTCAGTTTTGCGCTGGTTGAGGGTTTGCGCCAACGTAAACTAGCTTGGCTCCAAACTAATTGGCTACATCGGGTGCTTGGGTTAGCTTTGTTATGGGTACTGGTGCTGATCAGCTTTAATTTTGGTGATCGATTTTTCAGCTATGGGTCGAACGAGCTTAATCCTGCACGGGTTATCCTCTATCTCCTAGCAATTGTGGTGTTAGCTGGTATGACAATCTACCATCATTTTGTCAGGTTTGATGGGCTACTAGCCTTAGCCAGCCTTGGCGCAATCTGGTTTTTCGTCGATCGTTGGCTCTTCGAATGGCTTTCGTATGATTCTGGCGCAACATTCCTGCTCGCTGGCATGATCATTTTGGGTCAAACGGTTGGCTCAATTCTCTGGGTGCGCCAACGTCAACAACTGCTAGGAGGCCATGCATGAACACTACACGCTATAGCCTACGCCAATTGTTCGCTGATCTTGAGCTTGAGCCACCAACATTTGTGCTTTCAGCCCAACCACCCAGCGAAGACCCATGGTATATGCGAATTTTTGCTGGGATTGGAGCATGGTTCGCGGCATTCATGTTTCTTACTTTTTTGGGCATTACCAGCATTATTACCAATGAATTTGGGGCATTGGTTGTTGGATTGGGATTGTGTGCCGCTGCATTTGGGATTAATCGCCGCAGTCAAACATCAACCTTTTTACGTCAACTCGCCCTAGCAATCAGCATCACTGGTCAACTGCTAGCAATCAGCGGCTGGGCAGAAATTGTTGACTCATTGATAGTTGCAGCGCTTGGGGTGATTGTCTTAGAAATAGGCCTATTTGTTGGCCATCGTGATTTCACTCAACGCTTAATCTCAACCTTGGCAGTAATTACATCCATCCATGTCATTGCAGGGGATCTGAGCAATTGGGTCGAAAGTTTCAATTATATATATCTCCTGTTGAGCATTATGATCATTAGCTTTTCACTCCTGATGTGGTTTGAAGCAAAAATTCATGAAGATCAGCGTTGGTCAAGTGCTTCGCCAATAGCCTATGGCATGCTGCTGTTTATGGGCATCTCCAGTCTGCTAATCAACTTCAATTGGGCTGAATTTTTCTCACACGGCAGTTTCTTTATTTTGCCAGCACTGGTCGCGATTATCTGCTTGGGCACAACTATTTGGATGATTATTAATGAATTTGAGTATAAATTGGGGCTAATTCAACTGGGCTGTATCGGGCTTGGCTTATTATTTATCACCTTCGTTGGGATCAATACGCCAGCGATCATTATTGCCCTGTTGATTATTTTGCTCAGCTATTGGCGCGGCTATCCGGTAATGTTTGGGTTTGGCTGTTTGGCATTAATCGGCGCATTGAGTTTGTATTACTACAATCTTAATATTTCATTGCTCTACAAATCAATCATCTTGTTTGCCACTGGAATGACATTGCTGACAATTCGGGCATTGGTGCTGAAATTGAATCAAAAGGAAGCTTTATGAGTATTCGTTATGGCTTAATTATCCTCAGTTTGGTGGCTTGTTTGGGCTTGGTTAATTTCAGTGTGGTGCAACGCGAAGAAGTAATCAATACGGGGCGGGTGGTCTACCTCGAATTAGCCCCAGTTGATCCACGCTCGTTGCTGCAAGGCGATTATATGCAGTTGAATTACGATACGTTCCCATTTTCCTATGATCAAGCATTTTCAAGCAAAGGTGTGTTGGTGCTCACGGTTGATCAGCAGAATATTGGCACATTTTCGCATTTTGAATATGGTGAGCAAGCTTTGGCTGCCAACCAACAACGGCTCAAATATCGTTCGCGAGGTTATGACGTGCAGCTGGCAGCAGATACATTCTTCTTCCAAGAGGGCACTGGCGAGCGTTTTGCTGAGGCTCGTTATGCTGAACTGCATATCAACGAGGCAGGCGAGATGGCCTTGGTCGGCTTGCGCGATAAAGATTTGAATTTGATTAAGTAGCCAAATAATTAAACAACCCCCTCTCCCACACAATGCAAGAGAGGGGGTTGCGCCAACAAAGCATCCAACCTATTTCAACGTTATATTTAGGCTTGGCTTAGTGTGGCCTCAACCATCGTTGGCTCAGTCGCTTGATTTTGGCTTTCCATTGTCATAACCGAGCGCAGACCAAAACCCAACACGCCCATTGCAATCGTCACCACACCACCAAGAATGTACCAAACTCGCAGGCCAAAACTATCGGCAATTGGGCCAGCCAATAACAGGCCCAGTGGAGCCATGGCCGTGGCAAAGCTGGCAACCAACGAGAACACGCGGCCTTGCAATTCGGGCGCAATTACACCTTGAATCATCGCGCCAAACGAGCCATTGACGATTGGCAAACTCAAGCCAACCAAACCGTTCATAGCAATCGCCGCCCAAATCAATGAACTAGGCATGATTCCCATCAACAAGGTAAAACTACCAAGCAACACCAAGCCAAACAAGGCTGTAACAATCCGCCGCTTGAAGCCACCCCAAATGCTCAATAAAATCCCGCCGAGAATAATCCCAATTGAGAGCGCTGCTTCCATCCAGCCCAATTCGCTGGCTCCGCCACCAAAAATTTTGGTCACGAGCAAAGGCAACAACGAGCCAATCGGAGTCATCACCAAATTGATCATGCTCACCATAATTAAGCTAATCAATAAGCCACGCCAGCCAATCACATAGATAAAGCCTTCGCGCATATCTTGCCAAAAGGTAACTTTGCGGTCGGCATCACGTTGCGGCTGGGGAATACGCACAAAGAGCAAAGGTAAAATTGCCAACAAGGCTGTAACTACATCAATTGATAAAACGACTTGCAAGGGAAATTTGGCAATCAGCCATGCGCCCAATGGTGCCGCAACAATATTCATACCGCCATTCAAGGCTTGATTGAGGCCTTGAACCCGGGCCAAATGGGTTTTGGGCACAAGTAATACGGTTGAAGCACCCATAGCTGTGGCATGGAATCGCTCACAAATCGAACGTAATAATAATGCTGCGTAAATATGCCACACTGCATCAGCTCCGCGCCAAAAGAGCAAAGCCAAGCCAATCGTCACCAACATCGAACAGGCATCAGCAACCAACATAATCACTTGGCGATTCATGCGATCAACCCAAGTGCCAATAAACGGCGAAAGCAGCACCGCTGGCAACATCGCCATTAATGTGGCAAAAGCCAAGGTTGTGGCCGAACCAGTGCGTAGAGTTAAATTCCAAATAATCGCAAATTGAACTAATTGGCTTCCAACTAATGAAAAAACTTGGCCCAGCCAAATACTCAGAAACCGACCCAACCAAGCCGTTGAAGATGGATTTTGCATTGCTAGCTCCTCTGGTTGAAACTAGCCAAACTATAGCTGGCTCAGCCTACAATCGGCAGCCTGCAAAAGATGTATCTTGGATGTGTAGCTGTTGGGAGCTGAATTTAGGCTGAACCAATCGGCTCTACACCTTTTGGCGCGGCATCCACCAACGCCCTTTGATGGTATCGATCAAAGGGCGTTGATGCCTATGGTTTTGGATTATGCTTGATTATTGATGATTTTTGCGCAAAATTGGCAAATAGAGCTGATAGGGGGTAAATTCTTCGTAGACTGCGGTGTAAGTCGTGGCGCTGGCAGGTGTCGTAAAGGTGCGTGGATTGCTGGTATTGTTATCGCTCCAGCGCACAAAACGCCACCAACGATTGCTATCAACATAGACTGGCGCAGTTACACGTAGGCTGTAGTTTTCCCACGAAATAAATGGATCATCGGCTTCGATCGGGTCGTTATTGACCACAAAATTGGCGTTAGCGTTCGGGGTTGAGGCCAAGGTCACATTGACTTTATGCGGTTGGATAGTTTGGGTGACGACATGGCTCAAACCGCTATCGTCAGTCGCAGTCAGCTCAAGCTCCAAATAGCTGTTGCTGGCCGCCAATAAATCTTCGGGGGCTGGTGCAGTAAAGCTAAAACTATTGGTGGTTGGTTGGGTCAAATAGGGGTGGGTATGGGTATCGTGATGCAAAATCACTTTCCACGATAAACCGCTGGCTGGCAATTGGCCTTGTTCGGCATCGCTGGCCTGTCCTCGCACTTGGATTGTTTGGCCAACCGCAAATTGGGCACTTGAGCTTGGTTGGGTGATGCTGGCATTCGGTGCAGTCGCCCCAACCCGCACAATTGCCTGGCTCACGTTCGATAAATCGCCGTTGCTGCCACGCAAATACAGGGTTGCAGTGTAGGTGCCATTGTTGGCGTAAGTGTAGGATGTGCTGGCCGTGTTAGTTTCGCGGCTCGTGCCATTGCCAAAATTCCACAAATAGCTTGCGCCGCTGCTCGGATTGCTAGCAGTAAAGGTCACGGCCAAGGGAGCCGCGCCAAAACTGGGGTTGGCCGTAAACGCTGAATTCAAGCTACTGCTACCATCATAGCTAATGCGGCGAATTTCGCCACCATTGGCATAGGTTGCGTAGAATAACGCTTGGCGACCGCCGTTGGGACCAAACGCCATATGCGTGACTGATCCAGGATCATCTGAGAAAGTTAGAACCGAATTGTAGGGTGCTTGGGCTGAAATCATAAAGATTTTGCCACAAACATAATCGCCAAACATATAGCCGCTGTAATTGCTGGGAAAAGTATTGGCGGGCACAAACGCGCCACCAGTGATCGAATTACAATTAATAAATGGTGCACCAGCATTGCCATGGCTATATTCATAAATTGGGTCAACCATATTGGCGGGCGTTGGCGAACATGGCCCCGTTGAATTATTGACCCGCGTACCTTCGCGACAATTCCAGCCATAATCCTTGCCTGCCACAACTTCATCGATTTCTTCGCGCACATTTTGGCCAACATCGTTGACAAACAAGCGCACGCCGCTGGCATTAGGATCGAAGGTCATACGGTAGGGATTACGAAACCCCCAAGCCCAGGTTTCTTGGCAAATTGTGCCGCTAGCAACTGAGCCAGTGTTACAACGCGCCGTGCCGCTGCCAGTAAACGGATTATCGCTAGGAATCGTGCCATCAGCATTGATCCGTAAAATTTTGCCAAGCAAGGTATGTTGTTCGCGTGAGGCATCATTTGCGCCACCACAGCCACTATCGAGATAATCGCAACCGCCATCGCCAACGCTAATATACAACTTGCCATCTTTGCCAAAGCCAAGATCGCCAGCATTGTGGTTGCCGTTGTACGACCCAATATTATCAATCAAGACCGATTCTGAGTTGATATCGAGTACATTATTGCTCCAGGTAAAGCGTGAAACTCGATTAACTGGATTAACGGTTGTGCTCTGACGAGGACAATTGTTCGAAGTTTGGTTAAATTTATTGAAGGTATAGTAGACATAGACATACGGACGACCACTGGTAAATTGCGGATCAACCGCGATGCCAAGCAAACCACGCTCAAAGTCGTAACAAACTCGATTGCCAAGGCTCATTACGGTGCGAGTGTTAGTGCCATTCCAGCTAAGCAATTCACCATTTTGCTGGGTAATTAACATTTCACCAGAGGGCAACCAAGTAAAGGCAGTTGGGGCATCGAGGCTACTGGTAGGGACAACTACGGTTTGGGTGAAGCCAGCTGGAACGGCAGCGGGGGAAAGCTCAGGATTTGATTGCTGAACAAATTGGGCAGAAAAACCTGAAAAGATCAGAACAACGATAATAATCCAACGCGACATACTTCCTCCTTAAAAACACGACCACCGCGAACAAGCTCAAAAACCCTTGCTCGCGGTGGTGTTCGCTCCGACAGCCAAGGCTGTTTAGGCGTTCCAAGCCTCTTCATCGTAGGCTGGTAGCTCACAGCGCAAAGGCTTGTTTTCACGCTCTGAGAGCGCAAAATCCGCTTGTAACAGTTCTTGCAACTCGCGGGTTCCTTCGTAAATTACCGCGCCACGGCTATTGCGCAAATAACGTTCGACTGGATACTCGTCACTAAAACCATAGGCTCCATGAATTTGAATTGCATCGTTGGCGCAGTTGAAACTTTCGACAGTAGCATGCCATTTGGCCAAGGTGGTTTCGCGGGTGTTGCGAATACCTTGGTTTTTGAGCCAGCCAGCGCGATAGCACAACAAGCGGGCAGTTTCCAACTTCAGCACCATATGGCTGATCATGCGCTTAACCAATTGATGTTGACCAATCGGCACACCAAAGGTTTCGCGCTCTTTGGAATACTTGACTGAAGCTTCTAAAGCAGCTTGGATCAAGCCAGTTGCTCCAGTTGCCACAGTATAGCGGCCATTATCGAGCGCCGTCATGGCAATTTTGAAGCCTTCGCCTTCTTCGCCCAAGCGATTGGCAACTGGTACGCGCACATTTTCGAATACGACGCTACCTGTGTTGCCAGCCCGCACGCCCAACTTACCATGAATTGGCATCGTTGAAACACCTTCAAAGCTGCGTTCGACGATAAACGCCGTCATGCCACGTTGCTTTTTGCCCTTGTCGGTGTAGGCTACCACCAAGAAATGGTCGGCCAAATCTGAGAGGCTAATCCAAGTTTTTTCGCCGTTGAGAATATAGTGATCGCCTTCGAGCACAGCGGTTGACTGCATACCAGCAACGTCGGTGCCAGCATTTGGCTCGGTCAGACAATAGGCGGCAATTTTTGCGCCAGTCGCTTGGGGTACAAGATATTTTTGCTTTTGTTCTTCAGTGCCCCATTGAAACACGGCCAACGAGTTGAGGCCAGTATGCACGCTGAGAATCACCCGCAGCGATGTATCAACCCGCTCTAATTCTTCACAAACGACTGCTAGCCCCAAATAATCGAAGCCTGCACCGCCATATTTTTGTGGTAGACACACCCCGAGAAAACCGAGTTCACCCATGCGTTTGATAATTGGCAACATATGCTCGGCAGTTCCGGCATGCTCACCAGCGCCCTTACGATCCCATTCTTGGATGTAGGGAGCGACTTCTTTTTCAGCAAAATCGCGCACAGTTTTACGCAGCATATCGTGCTGTTCATTCAGCAAAAACCCGTAATTTTCGGTCCAATCAATCATGGCTTGTTCTACCTCGTGTGTGCTGTATAGCTCGTTGTTTGCCCCATTGCAAGCAACATTGTAGCTCCTAGCATAGCATATCTTGGCAATTTGCGGGTAAGGCGAAAGAACAGAGAGCATAGAGCATAGAACATAGGGATTGGGGATCGGTTGTTGGGGGCTGGGGATCGGGCTGGACGCAGGGGCGATACAGCTATTGACTATTGGCTATTGGGATATTAGCCTAGGAAAATCTGTGAAATCTGTGGCTAAAATAACCGTCGTGCTCTTCGTGGATCAATAATTTGAACCCATGAAGAGCACAAAGCTGACTATTGACAGATATTTTTGCCTTTTGACTTCTGCCTTTTGCCTTTCTATCTCGCTCCCATCAACAACTCGAAGGTCAGTTGATCGAGCTTTTCGTAGCCGAGGCCGCGTTCGCCAAGCGCTTGGCGATCAAATTGATAGGCTTTGAGCGCAGCGGCACGTTCTGGCGTATAGCCACCACGGAATCGCTCAACATCAGCATTTGGGGCGTTGATTTGGGCTAATAGCGCTTGAATCTCTGGATCAGCATTGAAGCGCTGAACTTTTTCGACCAAAATTTGGTAGGTGCGCATACAACCACGGGCAAAATCTTTAACTCCCTCAAGATCTTCGCTGCGGTAAGCATGAGCATCGAAGTGCAATGGGCCATCGTAGCCAGCATCTTGCAGTAATTTCACCAAGAAAAAGCTTTGTTTATAGTTTTGCGCTCCAAAGCGATAATCTTGGTCGTAGCGGCCACTATTTTGATCGTTGAGGTCGATATGGAATAGTTTGCCAGCATCAAGCGCTTGGGCCACCGCATGGGTAAAATTCAAGCCAGCCATGGTTTCGTGGGCAACTTCTGGATTGACACCCACCATCTCTGGCTGATCGAGGGTCTGAATAAAGCCCAACATGGCTCCGGTGGTGGGCAAGAAGATATCGCCGCGTGGTTCATTGGGCTTGGCTTCCAAGGCGAAACGATAGCCATAGCCTTGGGCATTGCTATAGTCACACAAGAAGTTGAGCGCTTCGCGGAACCACTTCAAGCCTTCCAGCAGATTTTTTGAGGCATCGGTTTCGCTGCCTTCGCGGCCACCCCAAAACACATAGGTTTTCGCGCCAAATTCAGCGCCCAAATCCATGGCCGCCATGGTTTTTTGCAAGGCATAGGCCCGCACAGCCGGATCATTACTGGTAAACGCGCCATCTTTGAAGGCCGGATGGCCAAATAAATTGGTGGTTGCCATCGGCACAACCAAGCCAGTATCCTTGAGCGCTTGCTTGAAATCGGCCACAATTTGGGCTTTTTGGCTGGCGCTGGCATCAATCGGCACTAAATCATTATCGTGAAAATTTACGCCCCATGCCCCAACTTCAGCCAACAAATGGACAATTTCAACTGGCGAGAGGGTTTTGCGCACTGGCTCGCCAAATGGGTCGCGCCCAACATTGCCAACTGTCCATAATCCAAAGCTAAATTTATGTTGTGTCATGATTTAATTCCTTATGTTGCTCCACGAAGCATGCGAAGGATGAAACCACGAAGGACACGAAGAACGCTAAGAAGTGTTTTTCTAACGTTTTACAATTACCCACAGTGTCTTTTCATCCTTCAGTTCTGGCCCCTAAACCTTTTCCAATCCTCAACTTCTCTGTTCTATGTTCTGTGTTCTATGTTCTTACGCCCTACTTCAACTTGACCACCAACTTGGTGGCGTGATCAAGTGCGGTGAGCTGCACGCCGAGCGGATGTTGCTCGACTAAAGCGCCGTCGGCGCTGGCGACTTGTTGCACACCAACCAACACCACTTGCCAATCGCTGGCTTGGCCTTCTTGCACGATGCTGATCGTGTCACCATCGCGGCGGGCACTCCACGAGGCCGCAATATCGCCATTGGTTGCAGGAACCATAGTGTAGGCGGCTTGACCATCGCCCAATTGGTACAAATTCAGGGTCACGCCGCTGCTATAGTCGTAATCGGGGCGCTCGCTGTTGTTGCCAATCGCAATCAAGCTGTTGGGGCGAGCCAATAATGGCAGGCTCAACATGTCGTGAGTTTCGGTGACCCAGCGCGGGCCTTCAACCACCGCACCAGTCGTAATGTGCGTCCAGCGGCCAGCAGGCACATAGTAGGTCACCGTGTTGTCATAGGCGAATACTGGCGCAACCAACAACGAATCTCCCAACATATATTGGCGATCAAGGAAATCGCAGGTCGGATCGTTGGGAAATTCCAGCAACATGGCTCGCATCACTGGAATGCCACTGGTGGAAGCGGTCACAGCAGCACCATAAAGATAGGGCATCAAACGTGATTTGAGTTTGGTGAAGTAGCGCAGCACATCGACGGCTTCTTCATCGTAAATCCACGGCACGCGATAGGTGTGGTTACCATGCAAACGGCTGTGTGATGAAAGCATGCCAAAGGCAATCCAGCGTTTGTAAATTTCAACTGGTGGCATGCCCTCGAAGCCGCCAATATCGTGGCTCCAGAAGCCAAAACCTGAAAGCCCTAACGATAAACCGCCGCGCAAACTTTCAGCCATCGATTCGAAGGTCGATTCGCAATCACCGCCCCAGTGCACCGGGAATTGTTGGCCACCAGCCGTCGCCGATCGCGCAAACACCACCGCATCGTTTTCGCCGCGCTCAGTTTTCAACAAATCAAACACGGTTTTGTTGTAAAGATGAGTGTAGTAGTTGTGCATCCGCTGGGGATCGGAGCCGTCGAAATAGGCTACATCGATTGGAATTCGTTCGCCAAAGTCGGTTTTGAAGCAATCTACGCCCATATCGAGCAGGCTTTTGAGTTTGGCTGCATACCAAGCACAAGCAGCGGGGTTGGTGAAATCGACCAAGCCCATGCCTGATTGCCACATATCCGATTGCCAGACATCGCCGTTGGGCTTCTTGACCAAGTAGCCATGCTCCATACCTTCGCGGAACATCGCCGAGCGCTGGGCAATATACGGATTGATCCAAACACAAATCTTCAAGCCACGATCTTTGAGCCGCTTGAGCATGCCCTCAGGATCAGGGAAGGTGCGTGAATCCCATTCAAGATCACACCAGTGGAATTCGCGCATCCAAAAGCAATCGAAATGGAAAACGTGCAAGGGCAAATCGCGGTCGGCCATACCTTGGATAAAGCTGGTGACGGTTTGCTCATCATACGAGGTGGTAAACGAAGTGGTGAGCCATAAACCAAACGACCATGCTGGTGGCAAAGCGGGGCGGCCTGTCAAAGCAGTCAGTTTTTCCAGAATTTCCTTGGGCGTTGGGCCATAGATCACGAAATATTCGAGGCTTTGGCCTGGCACGCTAAATTGCACTCGCGAAACTTTTTCCGAGGCAATTTCAAAGGCCACGTTTTCGGGCTGATTGACGAACACACCATAACCACGATTGGTTAGGTAGAATGGCACATTTTTGTAGGCTTGCTCGCTGCCCGTGCCACCATCTTGGTTCCAAACATCGACTGATTGGCCGTTTTTGACGAAGGCGGTGAAGCGTTCACCCAAGCCATAGACTTGCTCACCAACTCCAAGCGATAATTGCTCATGCATAAATTCGCCAGCATCGGCCATGCTTATGTAGCCAACGCCTTTGCGGCCACTGCTGGTAATGCGGCGATTCTCAGCCCAAAAATTGATGCTCCAATCGCCAGTTTTGGGGATTTGCACGCTCAATTTGCCGCTGGTCAAGCGAAATTCTTGCTCATCTTCGCTAGTGCTCACGCTCTCATTAGCCGATTCGGCAATTGCGAAATTGGGGCCGAGTGAACGTTGGCCTTCAAAATGGGTAAGTTTGACCCGCACCACATCGGGCATGGGCGAGGAAAAACGGGCGGTAATTGTGCCTAGGTTCAGTGTATCGCCCCGATGATTGATGCGCTTGCCTGGCGCATAGACCGTCAGGGTTGTATCGTTAATCTGGCCATCATAGGCCTGTGATGCAAAGAGCGCATTAACGCCCTCACGCATCATCCAATATCCATCAGTAAATTTCATTGTTTAATCCTTATGTTGATCCACAAAGGACACGAAGGACGGAACCGCGAAGAACGCGAAGGTTGTTTTGGCCACAGATTGGCACAGATTTGTAGGATTATATTCCTGTGATCAATGGCCAACAGCCTGATCCCCAACCCCCGCCAACCGATCCCCAACTCCTATGCTCTATGTTCTATGCTCTATGCTCTGATCACTTCACACTACCTGCGGCGATGCCTTTGGTCAGAGTGCGTTGGAAGATCAAGAAGAAGATGAAGCAGGGCAGAATTCCCAACAAGGCTGAAGCGCTAGATAAGGTGGCTTCCATGTTGCGTTGGCCTTGCAGCACGCCCACCGCAATCGGCACCGTTTGGCGATCGTTGCTAATCAACAAAATCAACGGCAAGAAAAATTCGTTCCATGTCCAGATGAAAAAGAAGGTAAAGAGCACCGAGAGGGTTGGGCGGCTGACCGGAACAATAATCTTAAACAAGAGTTGCAGTTTGTTACAGCCATCCAACATTGCTGCTTCGAGCATCTCTTTGGGAAACGTGCTGAACACCGATGAGAGCAAATAGGTGCCAAAGGCGCTCTGAATCACCGAGAAAATCAAGATCACGACAAAGCGTGTGTTGTAGAGATCGAATTCTTTGGAGAGGTAGTACAACGGATAAACCAGTGATTCTTGGGGCAGGGTGTTGGCAACCATAAATAGAATCAACAGCCAAACGCGGCCTTTGATGCGGCCAATCCCAAGCGCAAAGGCATTCAGCAACGATAACAGCACACCGATCACCGCCACGCTCGCACTAATCAGCAAGCTATTGAGCAACTTCTGGCTATAATCGACCCGCTGCCAAAACTCGACGATCCCATCGATCGACCATGCGCTTGGCCAACTGAGCGGGCCGTTACTGGCATAATCAGTCGGAGTTTTGAAGGCATTGATCACCACAATTGCAAAAGGCAGCAGCACCACCAGCACTGCAATAATCAGCGCAGCCAAGACCAAGTAGCGGCCAAAGCCAGCCTGATGTGGTTTTTTAAGGGTCGATTTGATTGGTAGGCTGGTCATCTTAAAGCTCCTCGGCTGATTGGCGACGAATAAAGATGATCGTCAGCACAATGATGATCAAGGTCATGACGGTGGCAATCGCTGCGCCATAGCCAACATTGGCCTTCTCGAAGAAGTTTTGATAGGCAAAGTAGGAAGGAACCAAGGTGGCATTACCTGGGCCGCCACGGGTCAGCACATAAATTTGGCCAAAAACTTTGAGTGAGGCAATTGTGGTCGTTAGCAGCACCACAAAAATTTCAGGCCGAATCAGGTGAATCGTGATAAAGCGAAAGCGATCAAACCAGCTTGCGCCATCGAGCACCGCTGCCTCGTAAATCTCAGGATCGATGCGTTGCAAACCAGCCATGAAAATTACCAGCGGATAGCCTAGTTGGAACCAAACCATAATCATCATGACGCTAGGCAAGGCAGTTTGGCGATTACCCAGCCAGTTGCGGGTCAAATTTTCGAGGCCAAGCGTTTCGAGCAAGCCATTCAGCGCTCCATAGTTGGGGTGCAGAATCCAAGCCCACACCACGCCAGCAATCGCCACGGGCAAAATTTGCGGCAGATAAAAGGCTGCCCGAAAAAAGCTCGCCGTGCCAGAGCCAAATTTATTGCCAATGTAATCGTAGAGCACCGCTGCCAGCAATAAACCTAGCAAGGTTGGCACAATCGTCATAGCAATCAGCATCGCCAAGTTGTTACGGAATGATGCCCAAAAGGTGCTATCACGGAACAAGCGGGCATAGTTATCAAGCCCAGCCCATTTTGGCGTGCCGACACCCTGCCAGTTGGTAAAACTTGTGCCAATATTCATCAAGAAGGGAATGGCGATAACCATCACAAACAGAATCAAGCCAGGTAGCAAAAACCACCAGTAGCCGCTGTTTGTTGAACGTTTAAGCATCATTGCCGTAACCTTTCGATTGGAAGCTAGAACGTTGATCAGGGGTCAGGGGCTAGGGGTCGGGGGTCAGAATCGCTATGCTTTTCCCCTAAATCCTAGCCACAAGACCCTATTTATTGTCAGAGGCGAGGGTTAAGGGATGAGACTGACGATTAATGTCCTAATCCCTAGCCCCTGACCTCTGACCCCTACTCCTTACTTCCCTAACGTTGCCCGATTTTCTTGATATGGAATAGCGATTGCATCGAGCATTTCGCTGGGTGTTTTAGTCCCATCGATCAATTCTTGAACGTTGGCAACCAAGACATCGTAGAAACCTGGGGCTGGCCAGTCGGGGTAGAAGGCTAAGCCATCGGCCTTGGAAATTGCATCGAAGTTTTGGATCAATTCTTTGTTCTTTTCGTTGGTAATTTTGCTCACGTCGGCGTTGACTGGCACACCACCAGAATTACCTAACAAGGTCTGAATGTCTTGGCTCATCGTGATATCGATGAAATCGTAGACCAGATCTTTGTTTTTGGCATTGGTTGGCACCGCCCAGATGTTACCGCTTGAGCCTGGGTGCAATTTGTTGCCTGGAAACAAGAATGTGCCCCATTCAAAGCCCTTGATTTCGTCGGTGAAGCGACCGTACCACCAGCTACCCGAAATCATGATTGGGAATGTGCCATTGGTGAAGGCCACGCCCATATCTTCGGCTTTGATCCCAGTGGCATCTTTGCTGATATAGCCTTTGCTGACCCATTCAGCCATTTTTTCTGCGCCATAGGTAAACTCAGGGCCACGGAAATCGACATCGCCTTGATAGAGTTGGAAGGCATTGACGAATTCGCGATCAGCTTGGCTAAGCACCAATTCATAGAAAATCTGTTGGGCGGGATATTCAGCAGCACCGACTGAGAGTGGCGTGACCCCTTGTTGCACAAAGGCATCCATCACGGCTTCGAATTCGGCCAAGGTGGTTGGCACTTGCAAATTGGCTTTGGCGAACATGTCTTTGTTGTAATAGACCATGACATATTCGGCATAGTTGGGCACGCCAAACCATTTGCCAGCGCCCATCACGCCTTTTTCATCGTAGCGGGCGGTGGTTTGCAAGCTGGAGCTAAGCAATTTATCCCAACCGCGTTGGGTCGCCACCTCGGAAAGATCGGTCAGCAAGCCTTGGGTTGAAAGCAAGCCAGCGGTTGCATTACCTTTGTTGTATTCCAAAATATCGGGAGTTTCATCGGAGTTGAGCACCATGCCAGCGGTTTGGCGAATTTGCTCGAAGCCTTTTTCTTCAAACTGAATCGTTACGCCAGGGTGTGATGCTTGAAATTGTTTGATTGACTCGGCCCAAGCGATACCCATGGCACTATTAGCACCTTCGTAGTGCCAAAGTTTGATGGTGCGTGGCTCGTTGCTGGTGGTGGTGCTGCCGCTTGGCGCAGTGGTAGCGGTCTCAGAGCCGCAAGCCGCCAAGATGCTGGTGATCAAAACCAAGAGTAGCATAAAAGAGAGTCGGAACGTTGACTTCGATGTGGACATCTGTGTCCTCCTTGGGAGCGTTACCATAGTCATTGTTAATTTCAGCCGACGAGTGAGCGGTGGTGAACTATCGTTCTGTGCGCCGTGCTTGACCGGTACTGCCGCGCACAACTAATTGACATGGCAAAAGTGCTTGGGGCAACTCGCGATCTTGGGCTTCGAGTTGTTGGATGAGTAAATCGACCCCCAACGCCCCAAGCTCGGCGATTGGTGGTTCTAAAGTCGTCAGGGTTGGCAAGGTCATTTCGGCAACCCGCGCCGAAGAAACCAGCGAAATCAGCGAAATATCGTCGGGAATGCTCCAGCCACGTTCGCTGACAGCTTGAATGATGCCTGGAATTGCCCGTTCATTCATCACAATCAAGCCACTCAAAGCTGGATGATCGGTTAAAAGTTGGTTGAAGGTTTCGTAGCCTGCGGCAACTGAATCGTGGCAAAAGCTGCTCACGCCGTGTAATTGAGCGGCAGCAATCGCCTCATTGAAGCGTTGCGCCACCCGCACGGTCGGTCCGTAGCCAGCTTCAAATGCCTCTTGTGAATGATTGATAAAGCCAATTTGGCGGTGGCCAAGCTCAGCGAGGCAATTGACTGCGAGTTGGGTCGTCCGATCAAAATCAATATCAACATAGCTCATGCCTATGCTTTCGGCACAGCGCCCAATCATGCTGAAGGGAAATTCAAGCTCGCGCAGTAATTCAATCCGTGGATCATTGAGGTGGACTTCCATCACCAACACGCCATCGACAAGGCCTTGTTGCAAGAGTTGGCGTAGCTCGCTGGAATCGGTGGGCAACGACCATAAAACCAAGTGGTAGCCTTTATTGCGAGCCGCTTCCGCCGCACTGGTAACAAACTCAAGCTCAGTTAAGCCTAAGCCACGTTCAGGCGTGGGGAAAAGCAGGGCGATAATTTTGCTACGCTTGCTGGCCAAACCGCGAGCTAAGGCATGCGGCTTGTAACCCAGCTCCTCCATCGCGGCATAAATCCGCTGGCGGGTTTCTTCAGAGATCGGCCTCGTTCCATTGAGTGCATATGAGACGGTGCTGAGCGCAACCCCGGCCCGTTTCGCGACATCGACCATCGTTGGCACAATGCCCCCCGTTCTCGCTTGTGGCGGTTAGCTTAGTTTATCGAAGCGTGTAGTCGAAACGCATAGTCGAAACGCTTCGATGAATACTATACAAAACCTCAGCGCGATTGTCAAGCAGAAGTAGGGGTCAGGTTTCAGGGGCTAGGGGCTAGGGGTTGGGGATCTGATTTAACACAGAGGCGCAGAGCGAAGTAGGGCTAAAGGCTATTGTTTTGGATCATTTGAAATCCAAGAAAATGTTCTGCTAGCCCATAGCCTCATAGCCTATAGCCACTTCTCCTTCGTGCACTTCGTGTCCTTCGTGGATCATAATTGGTCGGCTTAAATGCTCTAAAGTGGTGCTTAACCAAGCCACTTGCATTTGCTATGCTCAAGCTAGTTCTGAATTAATTGAGGTAGCCCAATGCATCCAGTTTTAGCTCACGATGCTGCTCAAATCGACCAAATTTTAGCCCAGACCCTTGCCACTGCCAAACAATTTCTCCACGATTTACCACAGCGTCCGGTTGGAGTTGCGCCGCAAAGCCACCAACCAAGCCAATTGCCAAGCGCTGGATTAGGAGCCGAACAAACGCTTGAGCATTTTTTGGCACGCTACAGCGATACATTAACTGGTAGCACTGGCCCACGTTACTGGGGCTTCGTCACTGGCGGCGCAACTCCGGCAGCACTGGCAGGCGATTGGCTGGTCAGCACCTTCGATCAGAATCCAAGTGGCACAACCGAAACTGCCGCAATTCGCGTTGAAAACGAAGCCATCAGCATGTTGCACGAACTCTTTGGCTTGCCCACGAGCTTTAGTGGCGCATTCGTTTCTGGGGCAACCATGGCCAATTTTGTCGGCTTGGCAATTGGGCGGCAATGGGCGGCCCAACAACTCAACCACGATGTTGCCCGTATGGGTTTGTATGGGCTTGCGCCAATTCCAGTTTTGAGCGGCGCACCGCACTCAAGCATTTACAAGGCTATGTCGATGTTGGGCATGGGTCGCCAACAGCTACAAACAATCGCCTTGCAGCCCGAACGCGAGGCGGTTGATATCGCAGCATTACGTCAAGCACTTCAAGCCTTGCCAGCGAACCAACCTGCGATCGTTGTTGCCAATGCAGGCACGGTCAATAGTGTCGATTTTGACGATCTTATGGCAATCGCGGAACTCAAGCAGGAATTCAATTTCTGGTTGCATGTTGATGCGGCTTTTGGTGGTTTTGCCGCCTGTTCGCCGCGCTTTGCCCATTTAGTGCGTGGGCTTGAGCAGGCCGATTCACTGACGATTGATGCCCACAAATGGCTCAACGTGCCGTATGATTCAGCCATGCAATTCACCCGCCATCGTGCCTTGCAAGTTGAGGTGTTTCATAATAGCGCCGCTTATCTTAGCCCAATTGGTGAAAATCCAGGCTTTTTTCATCGCACGCCCGAAAATTCACGCCGTTGGCGAGCGCTGCCAGCATGGTTCACGCTGATGGCCTATGGCTCGGCTGGCTATCAAGAAATGGTTGAGCGCGATTGCGATTTAGCCCAATTGCTGGCTAGCCATATCAGCGATTCACCGTTGTTTCGCTTGGTCGCGCCTGTGCGCATGAACGTCGTTTGTTTCAGTTTGGCGTGCAATCCTGATAGCGCTACAATTCAGGCTTATCTTGATGCAGTACGGGCTAGCGGAGCAGTTTTTATGACCGCAACCGTCTATGCTGGACAACCAGCGATTCGCGCAGCCTTCTCAAATTGGCGCACTACCACCGCCGATGTTGAGCTGGCTTGGCAGGCAATGGAACGGGTAGCAAGAGAACATAGAGCATAGAACATAGAACATAGGAGTTGGGGACTGGGGATCAGATTTTGACACAGAGGCGCAGAGCAATAAGGGCTATCGGCTATGGGCTATCGGAGAATCTATCGGTATTAATAGACAGCGCCAGAAAAAGATACAGTCCAATAGCCAATAGCCAATAGTCGATAGCCGCGACTTCTTCGTGGTTCCTTCCTTCGTGAACTTCGTTTCCTTCGTGGATCAAAAAGGAATATTCCATGCTGGCAATTCCGCTCAACCCCAACTTAACCCGCCCGTTGTATTTGCAAATTGCCGACCATATTACGGCATTGGCGCGGGCTGGTCAGTTGCAAGCTGAGCAACGCCTACCATCATCGCGCCAATTGGCCGAGCAACTAAATCTGCATCGCTCAACGGTGGTGACTGCATTCGATGAACTCCGAGCACGCGGCATTATTCAAACGCTGCACGGTAGCGGCAGTTATATTTGCTCAGGCCTGTTTGATCAAGCATTACAAGCACCCCAACCACAAGCATTAACCACGCCTGTGCTGGCCAACGATCAGCTGATTGCTGAGTTGTGGCGTTTAAATCACGCCGAAGGGATGATTTCGCTGGCCTTGGGTGTGCCCGCTCCAGATATGTTTCCAAGCCAACGCTTTGGTCAATTACAACAACGCATCGCCCGCCGCAACCCGCAAACTGCTTGGAATTATACCCATCCCCAAGGCTTTTACCCATTACGTCAAGCGATTGCCAATGATCTCGCCCGCCATGGCATTCAAACCAGTGCTGAACAATTAATTATTACCAACGGCGCAAATGAAGCGATTAATTTGGTAACGCAAGCGCTGGCAGTGGCAGGCGATAACGGCTTGATCGAAGAACCATCGTTTCATACAACATTGCTTAATTTGCAACAAGCGGGTATTCGGCTCAATGGCTTTGCAGTTACCCATAATGGGCCAGATTGGGCAAGTTTAAACGCAGCTTTGCGAACAGGCTCAAGCCATCCACGCTTCATTTTAGTTGTGCCCGATTACCATAATCCAACTGGGATGCGTTGGGCGAGCGACCAACGCTATCAATTGTTAAATTGGGCCAATCAGCAAGCCATCCCAATTATCGAAGATGCTACCTATAGCGATTTAGGCTTAACTGGCCCAAATCAGCCAGCTTTACGGGCCTTTGATCCGAATGTGATTTACATTGGCTCATATTCCAAATCGTTGATGCCTGGCCTACGAATTGGTTTTATCGTCGCCAATGGTCTGCTTCAGCAGCAACTTGTCAGCTTGAAAACCATTACCAGCGGCAGCAACGAATCGTTTAGCCAACAAATTCTGGCCGAATATCTGCATGCTGGCGAATATCACGAACAATTGGCATGGGTTACGGGCATCTACCAACAACGCCGCGATGCCCTGCTTGAGGCAATTCAACGCTATTTACCAGCCGAAGTTCATGCGACAATCGCCGATGGTGGTTTTTATAGCTGGCTGCGTTTGCCAACCGATCAGCCTGTTATGCGCTTGTTTCAACGCGCCTTGCAACGTGGCGTTGTAATGTTCCCTGGCCAAGCCTTTTATCTTAATCAGGCCAATCAAACGCATAAGTATATTCGGCTGTGTTTTGCCCGCTACCCTGAGGACGTATTGACCCATGCCGTGCGTTTACTTGGCAGTTGCTTCGAGTAATCAAAACACTCCAGTTTGATCAGACCATAGACATCCTGATCCTCATTTAATATCCTAGCCTCGTAACACTTCATCATGCTAACCCCATGCTCAACGTCTTTAATATGAGATTGAAAGAATTGAACTGAATCAGCACCCTTGTTGAGAATCTTACAAAACTTAATATCTTGATACTATTTAATGGGATTGCATACTATATGGGTAGGTATTAAGCGCGTTGATTATTGGGCTATGATGCGCTATGATGAACCACGTTACCCTCCGTGTACACCAGCACTTGCCATTTTTACAGGAGCACCTGCATGTCGAAGATAATTTCAATCCACTCATTTCGGGGTGGCACGGGTAAATCGAATACCACCGCTAACCTTGCCAGCTTAATCGCCGCAACTGGTCGCCGCGTTGGCGTAATTGATACCGATATTATGTCGCCTGGTATTCACGTGCTGTTTGGCATGAATGAAGATGACATGAAATATTCGCTCAACGACTATCTGTGGGGCAAATGCGAAATCAAGCAGGCGGCTTATGACGTAAGTTCAACCGTCAAAGGCTTGACCTCAGGTCGAATTTTCCTGATTCCTTCGAGCATCAAAGCTGGCGAAATTGCCCGCGTGCTACGTGAAGGCTACGATGTGGGCTTGCTGAATGATGGGTTTCATCGTTTGGTCGAAGAACTTAACCTTGATGTGTTGTTGATCGATACCCACCCTGGCTTGAATGAAGAAACCTTGCTCTCGATTGCGATCTCCGATTCGTTGATTATCATTTTGCGCCCCGATTCGCAAGATTACCAAGGAACTGGGGTCACGGTCGATGTTGCGCATAAGTTGGATGTGCCGCAGCTGTTTTTGTTGGTCAATAAAGTGCCAACCTCATTCAACTTTGCCGAAGTCAAGGCCCGCGTCGAAAAAACCTACAATAGCGAAGTTGCGGCGGTTCTGCCTCATTCCGACGAGATGATGACGCTGGCCAGTGCTGGCATTTTCGTCTTGCAATATCCCGACCATCCATTAAGCCAATCGCTGCGTGGAGTCGCCAATCGGTTAGTGTAATTTGTGGAATGAGGGCGAGGCAACTATGCCGAAGATTGTTTCCATCCATTCGTTTCGCCCAGGTACCGGTAAATCGCAATTAACTGCCAATATTGCGACAATTTTGGCAGCCGCCGGCCAACGGGTGGCAATTATTGATAGCGATGTCCACTCGCCCTCAATCCAGTGGCTGTTTGGTTTGCCTGAGGGCGCAATTACCCATAGTTTGAATGATTTTCTGTGGGGCAAATGTGGCATCGAATCGACCGCCGTTAATCTCAATCCCACGGTTCGCCATCCACTCAAGGGCCAAGTCTATTTAGTGCCATTTGCTACCCGCAACAGCACAATTGATTATGATATTAGCTTGCTCAGCGATAGTTTTGAGTTGTTGATCAATACCTTGCGGCTTGATGTGTTGCTGATCGACACGCAGCCTGGAGTGCAATTCGCGGCGCTACCATCAATCGCCTTCTCGGATATTCAGGTGTTGGTGTTGCAGCTGCGCGAACAAGATCTGCAAGGTACAGGCGTGGTGATCGATATTTCCGAACAACTTGGCATCAACGAAATGGTGCTGATTGTCAATCAAATTCCTGAGCATTATAATTTGCGCGAAGTCCAGCAAAAAATCGAGCAAATTTATCAACGCCCAGTGTTGGCGGCCTTGCCCTACGATGAATTGCTCGCCGATTACAATCAAGCAAGCTTGTTGCTTGAACGAACTTCATCGAATATTTTTGTGGTAGAACATCCCGACCATCCAATCTCCCTACTTTTGACCAATGTGGCTGCAACCTTGACCGCTTAATCGAACTCGGACATTGTTGTATTTGCGTAAAGGATGCTGGCTGCATGTTGAAACGGCTGGAACAAGGTTTAAAGTTACGTCCAAATGAATGGCGTTTGGTGCTCACACTCATGGGCTTATTGGCGCTCAATACTTTGGTGCTTGAGCTTGCCGATGTAGTAGCCATGGCGGGCTTTATTAGCAGCCTTGGCACCGAACAATTGCTGTGGCTCTGGCCAGTTGGTATGCTGCTAACCATTGTTGCTGCTGGGAGCTATGCCTTAATTGTCGATCGCACCGAGCGGGTCAAATTAATTCAACGGCTGTTGGCTGGCTTTGGGGCATGTTATCTGGCAATTTTAGGCTTATTTTGGTTCAAAGCACCCGCGTGGCTGATCTACCCAGCCTTGTCGATTTTGAACGAACAGCAATATGCAATTTTCCCTTTGGCGTTTTGGGCCTTAGCTAATGATATTTATGCTACTTCCGAAGCTAAGCGTTTGTTTCCCTTGCTGGGAGCTGGCGCAACCATCGGCAGCTTGCTCGGCAATGGATTGGCAGCGCTGATCGCAACCTGGCTGGTTGGCAACGATCAACACAATACTAGTTTGGTGCTGGGTTTGTGTGCGGTTTTATGCTTTTTAGGCATTGGCCAAGTTTGGTTGATGTTTCATAAACACCCAGTTCGTGCCCGTCAAAGCAAAACTGAACGGGAATCAATCCGCGAGACCTTTAAAGTGGGAGCCGATGTAATTCGCCATGTGCCGCTATTTAGTTTGTTGGCGCTGGTGTTGTTTACCACCGGCTTGGCTTTGACGGTGGTCGAATTTCACTTTTTGCGCAGCATTGATCAAATTGCGGCAGCCGATCCGTTGCGCTTTCAACAAGTCTATGGTTCGTATAAGTTAGCCTTTGTAGTGATGCTTTTGGCATTTCAATGGCTGTTAGCTGGGCGCTTGCTCAGCAAAACCAGCCCCAAGCAAGGTTTTATCGCCCTACCTATCGTCTTACTACTTTGTATTCTGGGGGCACTGGTTCAGCCACTGATCGGCGGGTTAATTGGTCGATTTGGGGCGCGTTTAGCCCAAAGCGGCTGGGATGAACCATTACGCAAATCAGTTCAGAGTATTATTCCCGACGAGCGGCGCGGGCGCGTAAGCGTTTTTCTTGATAGCTATTGTTATTCATTCGCGACAATCGTTGGGTGTGGGGTGATTAGTGTGCTATTGTTGCCAAGCTGGCTGGGAGAGCTAGCGGCTTCAGTTAGTACGCTGATTTATCTTGGCTTTGCAGCGGTGGCAACTGCTGTCGGCCTTTGGGCCGCTTGGCGTATCCGCCATGTTTACGATAAAAGTCTGCTGAACTGGCGACTGTCGCGCTCTCGACGAAGGAGCGTTCTCGATGGCATCGAGTTCTGAGGCGCGATTAGCTCAGTTTGGTGAATTAGAACCGTTGTGGAATAAGTTGCAAGATAGTGTGCGTTGGCCGATGATTCCGCCTCTTGCCAATCGCGATGCTCCCAAGGGCATGCAATTGCGGGCAATTTTGGGAGCCGAAGCTAGCGAAATTGGGCTGGTGCAAGAGCTATTTGCCACAATTTTTCCACATTTGGCCCATTATGAGCCATTTTTAGCGATGTATGCTGAGCCATTTTCGCGCAGCCACCCTGCCACTCTCGACCATTTGTGGTTGATCGAGCAGCACGGTAAGCCAATTGGGGTGCGCATGTTCAGCTATCTGTATCGGCGTAATTTTGGCCATGGTGCATTTATTGGCATCGATCAACGGGCACGCGGCACGGGCATTGGGCGTTGGCTAGTGCAGGCCACCCATCAACAATTGGCGCTTGATGCCTTGTATAGTGGCAATGAGGCAGTTTTGGGCTATAGCGCCGAAGTGACACGGGTTGAGGATGCTCAGCATGAACTTGAACGCCAAGAACGTGAGGCTCGTCTGCGCTTTCATCTGAATAATGGAGCAGTGCTGCTACCAGTTGAGTATATTGAACCGCCAGTGATCAAAAATAGCGATGATCAGGCGGCGCGGCAACTAACGATTGCGCCGCAACCAATGCATTTGGTGTTTTATCCAAGCCAGCCTAGCGCGTTAAATCTGGCGACCATTCAAACCATTGTTGAAGCGATTTACCATGATGTCTACTATTTGGAATCCGACAATCCTTTTGTGCAGCACGCCCTCGCGTCGTTGCGGTAAGGAACAGCACCTATGACAGCCGTAGCACCCAAAAGCCGTTTTTTGAGCCTGCGTTGGCGTTTGTTGGCCATTTTTACCCTGCTGTTTTTAATTGTTTTAACTGGGGTGTTTGTCTGGTTTTTGAATTATGCCACTGATAATGCCCAAGCCGACCTCGAAGCCGATCTAATGGCGATTGCCAAAACAGCTGCCGCTGGGATCGATGGCGATGAACATAGCGCCTTGTACACCCAAGGTCAAATTGATGATCCAACCTATCTCAAAATCAATTCCTACTTGCGCGAGGTCAAAACGACCAATCCCAAGGCTTCGGGCATTTATACCTTCGTTCAACTACCCAATGAGCCTGATCAAGCGCGATTTGTGGTGAGTGCAGCGATTCCGCCAGGCCAATCGGCTACTCCACGCGAACAAGAATTACTGACTGAATCGGCTTATGGCTGTACGATTCGGCCTGATACTCGCCCAATGATCAACGCCAATTTTACGGCGGCTGGTGGTTTTACCCCGGATATGGCGCGTGGTTTACGTGAGCCAAGCATCGATCCCAATCCATCAACAGATCAATGGGGCCAGTGGATTGCTGGGGCCGCGCCAATTTTCAATGCCAAAGGCGAAACGGTTGGCGCAGTTGGGGTCGATATGTGTGTGGCCGAGGTTACCGCTGTACGCAATCGGATTAGCCAAACTTTGATTCCAGGCTTTTTGATTGTGACGGTGCTCTTGGCAATTGCAATTTATCTAATTGCCCATCGTCTAACCAAGCCAATTATTGGCTTGACCGCTGTTGCCAAGCAAATTAGTAACGGCGACTATAGCTCAGAAGTGCCCGAAAGCACCAGCCGTTTGCGTGATGAGGTTGCCACCCTCGCCAGCGTTTTTGCTATGATGGTCGACAAAGTGCGCGAACGCGAACATAAATTGCGCCAGCAAGTGGCCGAATTGCAAATTATCGTTGACGAAGGCAAACGCAAACAACAAGTCGATGAAATTGTTGATAGCGAATTCTTTCGTAATTTGCAAGAAAAAGCCCGTGAAGCCCGCCAACGCCGTGATCGCCGCCCGCCTGACCCAACCAGCTAACCACCAGCGGAGGCTCAAGCTATGCCAATCTATACCGTCAACGATCAACCGATTCATGTGTGGGAAGAGGGAGCAAGCGATAAACCAGTGGCCTTGTTAATTCATGGCTGGTCAAGCTCATGGTTTGCCATGTCGCCGTTGTTTCCAATTTTGTCGCGCTATCGCTGTTTGGCGGTCGATTTGCCAGGCTACGGCCAATCGCCCAAGGGTGATGATCCGGTCAGCATTGTGGCCTACACGGATCTATTAGCCGACCTCTTGCGCCAAGTCACCGATCAACCAGCGGTGTTGATTGGCCATTCGATGGGCGGCATGATTAGTTTGACCATGAGTTTGCGCCACCCTGAGCTAATCGAGCGCATGGTGCTAATTTGCCCAACGATCAGCGGGCGTTTATCAATGTTTATCAATATGTTTCTTGGGCCGTTGGTAGTGTTGGAGCGCGTGCCTTTTGCCGATCGCGTAACTTCGCTGATTGAAACGCGCATTTGGCGAATTACCGACCGCGTGATGAAACCAGCTTCGTATGCCGAGCGCAGCGCCATTAGCAGCGAAGCCCATGAACGCATCAAGGCCGATGTGCGGCGGCCAGGTCAAGGCCAAATTCGCGCTGAATGCTACCGTGCCATGCGCGAAAACGATTTGCGTGGCCAATTGCACAAGATTAGCCATCCTTCGCTCTATTTATGGGGCATGGAAGATAACACAGTGCCCTTGCGCGATGCCAGCAGCGTGGTCGCCGAATTACCCGATGCCGATTTGCGAATTATTCCCAACGCTGGCCATTGGCCCCATTTTGAAGCCCTCGTCACCACTCAACGCTATGTTCGGGCATTTCTTAGCACCCCGATTAAGTTGCTCAAGGCACAATTCTAGCTGTGGAGTTGGTTTATGGATAGTTCAGCCGAACCAAGTGGCGGCCTTAGTTCCTTAGATTTTGAGCATTTATCGTTGGCCGAGCGCACCGTGATTCGGGCGATTTTGCGCCAGCGCGAGGTTGATGAAGCCAAACTCGTTGAGGCACTAGCCGATTTGCCCGATGCTGAGCAATTGAGCGTTGCCGAAATGGAACATGCGATCACGCACTTGCTTGAACAACAGCATGTTTTGATGCTTGAGGGTGAGCCGCGCCGCTATAAAGTCAATTTACGCCCCAAACATACCAGCAGCCTGCGCCGCCCAATTTGGGATGCCTTGCAAAGCACTCCCGGCGATGAGCAGCAACAAGCCCGCAGCGAACGTCGCCGCCGCATTCCCAATGTGTGGGAAGCGCTTGATGAGCATAAACCGCGTCGTGATCTGCCTAACTTCAGCGATCAAGGCAATGATGAGCAATAAATTGTTAAATAGTATTGACTAAAAAAATAATCCCCACCGAATAAACGGTGAGGATTAAAAATCATCTAAGTGCTACTTATTATTGAAGTGTCAGGTTCGTATATTTAATTTCCCAATCTGTAAGTAAATCTGGACCACCTCCATAATATACCTTTAATGTATTTCCAGACGTTAGTCCATGTGGATCAGTTAATATTCCTGGATTATGAATCACATTCGCTCCTTGGCTGGGGTTTACAACAACAACAGTAGCAAAACTTTGATAATCATTTGTCCAACGGACTCCATTATAAGAAAAATGGAAGAACAATGGATTTATCAATGGATATCCCGCAGCTACACTTAGATCATGAGCACTCATTGCAATAAACGTACCATAGTCTTTATGATAGGTTGGCACAAGATCCATATCAGAATATACTTGATAGCCTACATCGCTATCATCAAATATTCCGTTATGTGAAATTTTGAGCCGAGTCGATTGCCAATTGGCACTGTCGGTATAATATAAGTAAAAGCGGCCATTTACATACAGTGCAGTTGGCTGGCCAATACCATAAAGTGTTGGTGGCAGATAGGTATTTGCAATAATTGGTTGTGGTTTTCCGGTGGTAGGATTCAGGCGTTTTGTCCAATTGACTCCATTAGTTGATGTTGCCAAATAAATCTGATTGTATTGAATATATCCTAGAGGACAAAGATTTTGAATCGCTGTTTTATCACATTGTTCTTGGGTTGGGCCGGCGGCATCATAGTACATATAATAAATCCCGTTGACCTTAACAACGGAAGGATCACATGCATGCCCTCTCTTAGCACCATTCGTTTCTGGAGAATCATTCATAACTTGTAAAACAATATTTGAATTAATTGTCCAATTTATTCCATCGGTTGATTCTGCATAACGAATAACATCCCAAACTGTATCAGTATTATTAGGGATTACTGTAACCTCGCTAGTGCACCACCACATTTTATAAATATTACCATCTTTCATAATGGAAGGAGCATAATCATAATTATTAGGACGACTAAATGCTGTATATTCTATTCCATCATTCTGAACGAGCGGATGTTGATAAAATGAATTATTCTGTAATTCAATATCATATACGTGAGTTCGCTGCGATGCTCCATTAATGGTTGTACCACCAAAATAACTTTCATGCACTCGAAGAGTTAGATCATCGATTTGATCACGGTTCAGCACACCAGTTAGCGGAATCGTAATCCAATTCTGGGCATCACGTTGGCTAGCACTAAATGTTCCAAGGCTTGTGTATCCACCATCAGTATCATGAATAATTGGTGTTATTTTCCCATCACAACTAGTTGTACAAGTTGTATAGAATTTAATTCGTAACTGGGTATAGGGTTGCCAACTCTGAGGAACAAGTACCAAATGATAATCAGCAAAGTCATTTTGTCCATCATTATCACTGATGACATCCCAAAAATTGATATTATCGGTTTGTGCTGGTGCCCATGCATAATGTGGACCTTGGGTCGTTAAGCCATTAGCATAGAGAACGCCCCTTGGATCTACGCCCTTCTCAAAATCAGCAAGGGTCATATGCGGAATATTTGAGCCTATTTCCGCACCAATAGTATAGAGATGCGTTCGTTGCATACGGGCGCTCGGCTGGGTTTGGCCAGTTGCAGCCACTGCACCAAAATAGTCTTCATAGATCCGAAAACGAATCTGATCAATTTGATCTTTGGCAGCGGCTGGCAACCCACTAAGACTCATTCCGATGTATATCATGTTGTGCGGCCCCATTGATCAATGTACCTATAACAACATCTCCATAGCTTGTATCATGGATAATAACTTGAATTTTTCCTTTTCCAGAGGTAATTTGACCTCCATCATAAATATTTGTGTAAAATGTGAGCGTTAGACGATCATAACTGCTAAGATTTAAAGAGGTAGTATTAAGAATTTGATCGGCATATTCATTTTGATCATCACGATCACTAGTAATATCCCAGTAATTAATATTATCAGGTTGGCTGGATGCCCAAGCAAAGCTAGGGGTACTAATTGATAAAGCGGCAGGAGAAGCTTGGCTCCAACGTGGATCAACGCCGGTTTCAAAATCGGCAATTGGGTAGCGAATTGCACTATCGGCAGCAAAACCTATATTGGCTGTGATCCCAAAAATAAAGACAATAAGTATTAAGTAGCCTATACGTTTGGTAGTCATTAGATCCTCTCAAAATATTAATAGTCAAATTGTTATGCGAGAATGTGATTAGGCTTGATATTAGCCCATTTATAGCATAAAACCTCCTCGTTTATTTCTTCTGACTGCTATCATAACCAGTATAGGTAATCGACCAAACACCGCGATCAAGCTTAATTGGTTGGGCAGATTTAGCAGGGTCATGCAAATGTTCATCAAGTGAACTAAGAAAATAGATCACCTCACGACCACTTTGTTCGGGTGGATTAAAAAATGTTGGTCGATGTTTATAGTTTAAGTAACCAATCCAAAGTAAGCCAATCACTGCGGTAGTTGTGACGGATATTCGCTTAATAGTGCTTGATCCAAGCAACATTTGTGATTTTATAAATCGATAATAACCAAGTTGTAGCACAACTACGATGAACAAGAGTTGTTGAACATAGAAATAGCGATTTGCTGACCATTGCTCAAACAAAAGCGATTCACGTTGTAACAGTAAATTACGGCTAATCGTTGGCATAATCGTCATGCCAACAATTAAAATTCCAATGATAATAAATTGTTCCAGCACACTCTTTGGCACATAACTTCGCCAGCGATAGATTAAGCCTACGAGACTTAGCCCAATCACAATTCCAATCGCCATAGCTAGATAAAGCGTGTGCTGATTTAATTCAATCCGTAAAATATTGCCAAAGATACCTTCAAAAAAGACCCGTTCAAATATCAGCTGAATCCCAAACCCAAGATTCATTGGCGCGAACGATGTCTCGGATTTAATTGGTTCAACGCTGGTCAGCATATACAACGCCACCCCAGCGATCAGAGTTGCATGATAGATTTTATCACGCAGGGCTGGGCGTTTGAATAAGAAATAAATGCAGAACGGCACAATAATCAATACCATCGCATGTGAGAAAATTATTAATAATGATATAATCGTTTGAAAAATTGTCGCTAGCTTTGATGAACTTACAGGAATCATAATTAATAGAAGTAATACAAAAAAACTATTCCAAATAGAATAGACAGTGTTACTTTGAAGTACATAGTCACCAGTGGGTAGTAATACCATAATTAAACAAATAATCAATCGAACATCATCATTTTCAATAAAATAACGAAATCGACGAAAACCAAATATTGTAAATGCCGCAGCACTATTAAATAAACAAAATAAAGCCATTAGATATGGTGATAATGGCAAGAATGGTGAAAATAATGACAGATAAATGATAATATTAGGAATTATTGAACAATATCCTGCATACATAAATCCAATTTGATCAATAGTATGATTATTGAGCATATAGCTAAAGAAATATCCATCTTCTACGAATAAATTTGGATATAAGAATGCAGTTCTGCCACGAACAAATACGATGATAATGCTTATAAAAAATACGAGGGAAAGTTTAATCGTATGCGAATATGATTTCATCACAAATACCTTTGGTTAATCCTAATAATGGTAAAAATGAACGTTGTAGACCTTAAATGCTATGAATTAAATCTTGATAGACATAATATCAACGCTAAGCATTGCAAGGGCTTCTATCTATGGACTATGATAACCGAATTTAGGGAATCGTTTGAAATTATCACTATATCGGTATACTCTCATTTGGCACATCATCTGAGATTGAGTTATGAATTGCTCTGGCTCAAAGTTTGAATAGTAAAAATGGATTCCGCTAGCCAAAATTGCTAACCCAAAAAAGCTTGTTTTTATGAAATTATGACTTGACTTTTTGAAGTTTAATCGTTATACTGTCTAATATCAGAACATTTGTTTTATTAGCAAAGGTACTTGGCTGATGAATGCATCTGAACAATCAACCGAGGATTTTCCTTCCAAACTAAGCCAACCAGCCCTGCGAGCCTTACACAACGCTGGCTATCGTAGTTTGGCGCAATTGAGCCAAGTCAGCGCTCGTGAGCTGGGCGAATTGCATGGCATGGGGCCAAAGGGCATTCGTCAGTTGCGCGAAGCGTTAGCAGCCAAGGGTTTAGCTTTTGCCGATGAAACAGCATCAACGGATTGAGTATAGTGAATTGTGTTTGTAGGTAAGGAGTTACGCCGTGAATACTCAAGTTTTTATTAATCTGGCAGTGCAAGATCTCCCCAAATCAATTGAATTTTTCAAAGCCTTAGGCTATCAACAAAATCTGCAATTTAGCGATGAAACTGCTGCCAGCATTGTGATTAGCGATACAATTTATGTTATGTTGCTGACTCATCCCAAATTCAAAGAATTTATTCCTAAAGCTGCGGCGATTAGCGATGCCCGCAGCGCGACTGAAGTGCTAGTGTCATTAACGATGGAAAGCCGCGAGGCTGTTGACCAAATGTTTGATAAAGCACTGTCGCTTGGTGCTACCAGCTTTGCTGAGCCAATTGAAATGGGTGCTATGTATAGTCGCGCCATTCAAGACCTCGATGGCCATATTTGGGAATTCTTTTATATGGATATGAATGCTGCCCCACCCCAATAAGTGCAATTAAGCCGTTCGATTTTTCACAGCACCATGAATTCATGGTGCTGTTTGGATTTTTTAGGTTTTGGTTTAAACTTAGCCCAACATTCAGCGATCGGTGGGTTTATGAGTCAAATCTGGGTCGATGGAACCGTTATGCGAGGGCATGGCGTGGCTTCAGGGCAATCGAACGCATCGCCCTATCCTGCTGGCACAATCGCCATGCAGCAGCCCTATTTTGCAGCATTAGGCTTGGATTTAACCGGCTTGCATTTGGCAACGATTAATTTCGATATTCAGCCTGCGCAGTGGCGTTTGCTCCAAGCCGATTATCACTTTCGGGCAGTGCATTGGACTGAATTGCACCCGCCTGAGGATTTTTCGTTTATCAGTTGTCAATTGTTCTGGCAACATCAAACCTATACTGGCTATATTTACTATCCCCATCCTGCGACCAAAATTCAGCATTTTCAATCGCCCAGCATGCTGGAATTATTGCTACCATGGATTCCGACGATCAGCTATGGCGCACAAGCTCGTTTGAGCTATCGACCTGAGCAAATTCAAATTCAAGCGGCGGCTCTGCTATAATCGCAGGCATAGCCGACCATTTTAGCAGGACATAACACTATGTTTGGACGTGAAATTCTTGGGCATCCCGCTGCTGCGCTACGCCGCGAATGGATTGTAACCAATGGGGCAGGGGCTTATGCAATGGGTTCGCTCTTGGCCAATGCCCCAATTCGCAAATATCATGGCTTGTTGATTGCTGCCTTAGAGCCGCCGCTTGGTCGTACCTTGTTGGTTGGTGGCTTGCAAGCCAGCGCTGAATATGGCTCAGAAACCTATGAGCTGAGCAGCTTTGAATATAGCGATGGCCGTTTAAGCGCAGGCCATTGCAACCTTGAAACATGGCAGTTGGATGGCGCGATTCCAACTGCACGGTTTGCGTTAGCCGAGGCAGTGCTCAGCCAACGCATTTGGATGGAAGATGGAGCTAATACCACCTATCTGCTGCTGACTCATGAGCGTGGCAACGACCCGATCAAACTTGAATTACGCCCCTTATTGAGCGAGCGCGATCATCACGATACAACCGTTGAAACCGCTTGGCAGCCCAATTTTGCCGCTTTGGCCAATGGCGTTCTGATGACCACGCCTGCTGGTACGCAGTTGCGTATGCTCAGCGACCACGCGACATGGCAAACCGAGCCAGCAACATGGGTTGAAGATATTTATTATCGTGAAGAATTAGAGCGTGGCTACCCTGATACCACCCGATTGTTGCAAGCAGGCCGATTTAGTGCAAGCTTGCAGCCTGGTCAAAGCCTGACCTTGGTATTTTCAACTGAAGCTGAACCAAGCACTGATGGCGTAGCGGCGCTGGCGCGTGAGCAAGCACGCCAAGCCCAATTGCTCGAGCAGGCTCGGCTTTTGCACAAAGCTCCTGATTTTATCAAGCAACTGGTATATGCTGCTGATCAATTTATGGTGCGGCGGGCGGTACAATTGCCCGATGGCAGCACATGGCAAGGCTGGAGCGTCATCGCTGGCTATCCATGGTTTAGCGATTGGGGCCGCGACACCATGATTGCCTTGCCTGGTTTGTTGATGGCAACTGGGCGGGCTACGTTGGCGGCTGATGTGTTGCGCACGTGGAGCCATTTTTTGAGCCAAGGCATGTTGCCCAATCGCTTCCCTGATGTTGGCGCTGAGCCAGAATACAACACCGTCGATGCGACACTTTGGTTTTTTCAAGCGCTGCGCACGGTTTATCAAGCCACTGGCGATATTCAATTGGTCGCCGATTTATACCCCAAATTGGTCGAAATTATTGATTGGCATGAACGTGGTACCCGCTACTCAATCAAAGTGGCCGATGATTATCTCTTGACTGCGGGCGAACCCCATGTTCAATTAACCTGGATGGATGCCAAGTTTGAGGATTGGGTGGTCACGCCCCGCGAGGGCAAAGCGGTTGAAATTAATGCCTTGTGGTATAGCGCCCTACGAACCTTGGGCGAATTTGCCACCTTGTTAGGCAATGATCAGGATGTGGAGCGCTTTCGCTGTGCTGCTGAACGGGTGGCGACTGCTTATAGCCGTTTTTGGTCGGCTGAGCATGGCTACCTCTACGATGTCATCGACGGCCCGCACGGCGATGATTCGGCGTTGCGACCCAACCAACTTTTTGCGGTTTCGGTGGCGCACTCGCCGCTTGATGATGCCACCGCCAAAGCAGTGGTTGATAGCTGCGCCCGCCATCTTTTAACCTCATATGGTTTGCGCTCGTTGGCTCCCCACGACTCACAATACCTTGGCCGCTATGGTGGCGATTTAAAAACCCGCGATGCTTCGTATCATCAAGGCATCACGTGGGGCTGGCTGATTGGGCCATTTATCAGTGCGATCAGCAAAGTCTATGGGGTTGAGCAGGCGCGCAGTTATCTGCAACCATTCGCCGATCACCTGCGCGATGCTGGAATTGGCTCGGTGAGCGAAATTTTTGATGGTGATGCGCCGATAACTCCACGCGGCTGCCCATGGCAAGCTTGGAGCGTGGCTGAATTGCTACGCTGCAGCGTCGAACTGAATAATCGCTAATATGCGTTTGGCAAGCCTTTGCGATCAATGATCTAAGGGCTTGCCAAGCGCCAAAAAGCCACTATGTAGAGAGGGCCGGGCTATGCTATAATGCAGCCTGTTGCCACTGCCTGTAGGAGACCCAACCAATGACGCACTACTACCCTGATGGTGCTGCCCCGGTCGTCATGCATACGGTTGCACGCATCGAACGCCAACTACCAGTTGAAGGAGAAGTGCTGGTGCGGGTTGGTAGTCGGGTGGAGCCAGATGATATCGTGTTGCGGGCGCAATATCCACTTGATCCTCAAATTATTAATATTGCCCGTGATCTGGGAGTTTTGCCTACCCAAGTTTATTCGAAAATGAAAAAAGAAGAGGGTAATAAAGTTGCCAAGGGCGAAGTTTTGGCGCGGGCGGGGTTAATTGCTGGCTCTACGGTGGTGGCTCCAGTTGCTGGTACAATAACAACAATCGATCGTAGCACTGGTTATGTGACATTAACACCCAATGCTTTGCCAATCGAGCTCAAAGCCCAAGTTCGTGGGATCGTGATGGAAGTGCCAGATTCGCGCACAGTCATTATCGAAACGCCTGCATCATATGTTCAGGGCATTTTTGGCCTTGGTGGCGAGCGTTTTGGCGTGCTGCGCTTGCTGGTGACAGATCCCAAGGAACAAGTTGATATTAGCTCGATCGATGCTCGTTCAGCCTACGCGATTTTGATTGGTGGAGCCAGCATCACTGCAGCGGCGCTCCGCCGAGCAATTGATGAACAGGTACGCGGTGTGATCGTCGGCGGAATCGAAGAACATGAACTGCGCGATTTCCTTGGCGATGATGGTTTTGATGCTTGGCGCACAGGCTATAATACATGGCGCTTACCAGCCCCGCCCTACAACCGTGATCCTGGCTTGACCCTGATGATCACCGAAGGCTTTGGGGTGCAGCCCATGAACGAAGCGCTGTTCAAAGTTTTAGCTTCGTATGATCAACAAGAAGCCTTGATCGAAGGCGTTACCCAACTTCGTAGCCCTCAACGCCGCCCTCGGGTGGTGATTCCACTCTCACGGGTACGCAACATCGAGCAAGCCGCCGTGGTGAAAGCCAGCTTGGCAGTTGGTAGCCCAGCGCGGATTGTGGCTGGTCCACATCGTGGCACAGTTGGCACTGTGCGCAGTTTTCCGGCATTGCCACAACTCTTGCCCTCTGGTGTTCGTTCGCATGTCGTTGAAATAACCCTTAGTGATGGGAAGCAAACGCTGCTACCGGCAGCAGCTCTTGAACCCCTATCACCCTGATCCTACCAATCTAGGTTGATCGAGGAGTGTAGTTGGCCATGACCGAACGCCAACCTAACGAAGCCTCTGAGTATAGCCGCGCTCCGGCTATCCTTGTTGTTGATGATGATACGTCGATTTGCCGCTATTGCTCGAAAGCACTTCGCAATGTTGGCTATCAGGTTGTTGACACCACATCGGGTTTAGTCGCGCTTGATCATTTGCGCCATCAAGCGTTTGATTTGTTGTTGACTGATATTAAAATGCCTGAGATGAGTGGGCTTGAGTTGGCTCGGCAGGCGCGGGCGTTGAATCCAGGCTTGGCGGTCATCATCATGACTGGCCAAACCACCTTGGAAACCTTGCGCGAAGCCGTTCAACAGGGCGTAACCAGTTATCTTAGCAAGCCTTTCGAAATTGAAGAAATGCGCTTGACAGTAGCTCAAGTGCTGCATCAACGGGCAATGGTGTTGCAAAAGGTCAAGCTTGAAGCGATTGTGCATCAACTTGAATTAAGCAGCGCCTTTAATCGCACACTGTCGCTCAGCGAATTGTGTGGCGAGATTGTACGGGTCACCAATAGCGAAATTGGCTGTCAATTTGGCTATTTTCTGTTGCAGCAACCCGATGAATCGCCGCGTTTGTTGATGGGGCAGGCGAGCCATCCCCAATTAAATGAGGCTGGTTGGCAGCTTTTGCAAGAAACCTATCAACAGCAACAGCCAATTCAAACCACGCTCAAGCTAGCCGAGGCTGACCACAACGTGATCACCTTTCCGCTGCGAGTCGGCGGGGCGATGATCGGCAGTGCCTTGTTTGATTATACTGAGGCCTTGCCTAGTGCTCAGATCGAAGGCATGATGCTGTTGCTCAATCAAGCGGCAGCAGCCCTGAATAATGCCCAACTCTTCACCCGTGTGCAAGAAGCCAATAGCCGCTTGCAAGAGCTTGATCGGCTAAAGAGTGAATTTATTTCGATCACGTCGCATGAGTTGCGCACGCCGCTAGCGGTGGTTTTAGGCTATGGCATCGTGATTCAAGAGCGCAGCGAGCCACCAATTCGTACCTATCTTGATCGCTTGGTTGAGAGCGCTCAGCGCATGAAAGAAATCATCGACGATATGACTCATCTGCGGCGTTTGGATACCCGCCAAACCGAGCTACAGGTGGAACCAATTGTGCTCGATGAATTATTGTATGAAGTAATCGATCAAATGCATGGGCTGGCCCAAAAGAAATCGCAAACACTTTCATTAGCCACCCCACCCGATGCCTTGTGCACCTTGTATGCTGATCGGGCCAAAATTGCCTTGGTGTTGATGAGTTTGCTTTCAAATGCCATGAAATTCACCCCTGCTGAGGGGATGATTACGGTACGGGCATGGTGTGAGACTGTTCAAGCAGTGCCCTATGAACATGCTTATTTCAAAGGCACGCTACAACCTGGCCCATGGGTCTTTGTCAGCGTCAGCGATTCAGGCATTGGCATTCCTGAGTCCCATCTGCAACGGATATTCGAGCGTTTTTACCAAGTAGCCCAATCACTCACCCGAGAGTATGGGGGTACTGGGGTAGGTTTAGCCCTTGTGCAAGGGCTCGTTGCATTGCATAATGGTCATGTTTGGGTTCAAAGTGAAGAAGGTCGCGGCAGTACGTTTACGGTTGCACTGCCACAGCGGGGGCTTTAGCCTCACAGGTAGGAGTTTGTATGGGCTATAGGGTCTTTGTGGTAGCTGGTGATAATCCGGTGCTTCAATCGCTGAGTACGGCTGTCACAGGCGAAATCGAACTTTCTATGTTGCAATCTTCCAACGAGGCGTTGTGGGAGTTGCAGCAAATTGCGCCCGATGTCTTGATTGCCGATTATGATTTGCCCGGGTTTAGCGGCTTGGATTTGGCTGATCTTGTGCCAAATTTTGCGCCCGACACGCGGGTGATTCTGGTGGCACGTTCGGCCAATCCTGAGGTTGCTGAACAAGCGGCGCAACGGGGAGTATTTCGCTTCATCGACCGTAATTTAACTGCGGTGTTAGTGCTTGATGCTTTAGATGAAGCTTTGCAAGCCGCCCCGCCACCGCGTCCGGTCGAACCAGAGCCTGTTTATGAACCAGAACCTGAGCCAGAACCACAGCCTGAAGCTCCTGCTCGCTTTGCCCCGCCGCCAAGCGTTTCCAAAGCACCTGCGCCAGCGCGGATGGGTGGCCCACCGCCAGTTTCTAAAGCTCCGACTCCTGTAGCACGTTCAACTGCGCCCGCCAGCGTGAGCAAAGCGCCGCCGCCAGTTAGCCCGCGGCCAACTGCGCCACCTCAGCGAACGCGCACCGCGCCACCGCCAGTTAGCGCCCGCCCAACTCCGGTTTCACGTTCCGCGCCACCGCCGGTCAGTCCACGGCCTGCGACCCAACAACCAAACCGCCAAGCACCTGCGCCAGCGCGGCCAACCGCGCCCGCCCAACAAACCCCGCCACCTGCGCAACAAACGCCACCACCTGCGCCAACCACGAATTTTGATGATTCGTTTGGCTCGAAGTTGCGTAGCGGTGGTTCGTTGGTGCTCACAGCCGAAACTTTGGCTCCCTTGGTAGCAAAACTCAAGGATCTCGGCGTACAGCTTGGGGCGCAATCAACGATTTTGACCGACCGTTGGGGCGTGCCCTTGGTCGAAGAAGGTCATACCTCGCTACCCTTGCCGCCATTTTTGCCCTTGTTGGCGACCAGTTTCTCAACAATGGTCGATTATACCCGTCAATTGCATAACGACCCAGGCAGCGGCCTGTATATGCACGAAGGCGATATTTACGATTTCTATATTTTTGACGTTGGCAAGCAATTTTTGCTGGTCATGGTCTTCGATAAAACCATCGCTGCCCCCAAACTTGGTACGGTCTGGCTCTATGCCAAACGAGCCGTGCGCGAATTAGCCGACGAGCTTGAGGGTTAATTGCCATTTTAACGAGGCTCGGTAGTCAATCTCAGCAACTACCGAGCCTCGTTTTCAACCACTTTCACCCGCTAAGGCAGCCCATATTAATCCTTCGGTTTATTGCCTACATTCCATTCGCCATCGTATCCTAGGCCTAGCTAATCCGCACTTGCGACAAAGCAGTCACTGCATCTTTTGTGTTGTGAGGTATTCCACAATGACGACACACGCAGCTACCGGTGCATCGCAGATTGAGCACAGCTATGATGCTGGTTTCGCCGCCGCCCAGCAAGCCTGCACGCAGCTTGCCCCCCATTCACCCACCTGTCTGATCGCCTTTACCACCGATGCTTATGATCAGGCCGCCGTTGTTCAAGGGATTCGCGCAGCCAGCCAACAAGCGCCATTAATTGGCTGTTGTGCTGGTGGCATTATTAGCAATGCTGGCACTTTTACCCATGGGGTGGTGCTACTCGCGCTAGCTTCCGATGATCTCACGTTCGATTTGAGCCTTGTCGCAGGGGTCAAAGCCGATCCAAGCAAGGTTGCCGATCAGTTGGCTGATCAATTAGAGGCTGTTTTAGATAACCCCACTAATCAACAAGCTGCCTTGATGTTGGTCGATGGTTTGGCTGGAACCTTGACCGACTTTGTGCAACATGCGACCGCTGCTTTCGGCCCATTATGCCCGCTGGTTGGCGGCGGCGCTGGCGATAGCTTCCAATTCAAACAAACCTATCAATTTGTCAACGATCAGGTCATTAGCGATGGTGCGGCGGTCGGTCTACTGCAATCGTCAACCCCGATGGGAATTGGGGTACAACATGGCTGGGAGCCTGCTGCAAGAGGCTTGGTGGTCACACGGAGCGAAGGCACGATTATTTACGAGCTTGATGGACGACCTGCCTTTGCGGTCTATCAAGAGCTATTCCCCGATTTGACGGTAGAGAATTTTGGGCGCTTTGTGATCGATCATCCGATTGGCTTGCCCCAAATTAATGGCGAATTTTTGATTCGTGACCCACTGCGCACCCATCCTGATGGCTCGATCGAATGCATTGCCAGCGTGCCAAAAAATGTGGTCGCACATATTATGCATGGCTCGCATGAAACCTTGTTCAACGCTGCTCAACTCGCCACCAAACGGGCTTTGGCTGCGCTGAATGGGCCACCAGCAGCATTAATTATTTTCGATTGTGTTTCGCGTTTGGCCATGTTGGGCGAAGCAGCTGCCACCGAAGTGCAACGCATTCGCGAGGTTGCTGGCTTGGATGTGCCAGTTGTCGGTATGTTTAGCTTTGGCGAAATTGCTGCTGCTGAAACAGGCGGAGCGCTGTTTCATAACAAAACCGTTGTTGTGTACGCTATTGGTCAGGCCTGACCATTGAACGGATGAACCTTGTATGCTCAATCGTGAAATCGAACTTGCCATCCTCTATGAAATTTCATCGCTGCCTTTAACGCTCACAACGATTGAGGCAACCTTGGATGTTGCGCTGGATAAAGTAACCAGGTTGTTTGCCTGCGAAGTTGCGGTCTGCTATGTGCTCGAATCACCATTAACCTTGGTGGCGAAGGCCTGCCGTGGCGTGCGGCTCAAGCGCGTTTTGCCAAGCATTGAGCTTGAACAACCACAGCAACTCGGCGATTATAGCCATGCCTGGCAGGCTGGCGAAAGCTTGCCATGGCCCACCGACCCCTTGCAAGGCCAGTACCCAATGCAAGCGGCGATCGGCTTGCCAATTTGGAACGAAGGCGCGTTGCTGGGCTGGATCTATGCTGGGCGTTTGAAGGGCCAAACATTCAGCACCGTCGAAGTTTCGCTATTCAACATTTTTGCCAACCGAATTGGCAGCGCCTTGGCAATTACGCTTGGGCGCTTGCGCGATCAGCAACAGCAGCACGATTTAGCTCAAGCCAATGCCCAACTTGAGCAAACCCTCACCCGCTTGACTGATGTTTATCAACAACAAGAGCAACTCCTGCAAACCATTCGCGAGCTTTCGGCTCCGTTATTGCAAATTGCCGATGCCGTGATGTTGCTGCCCTTGATTGGTACAGTTGACGAAGAACGAGCCAGCCAAATTACCGCCAATGTGCTGATGACGATCAGCCAAAACCATGCGACGGTCTGTATTATTGACATTACAGGGATCGCCGCGCTCGATTATGTGGCCGCCAATAGTTTGTTGCAGTTAGCACAATCGGCGCGTTTGCTGGGAACCCAAATTATCTTGTGTGGCATTTCACCTGATGTCGCCCAAATTTTGGTCTCGTTGGGCATGAATTTGGCCTGCACCCGCACCACCAACGATTTACAACATGCCCTACGTTTAGCCTTCCAACTAGCCGGATCGCGTGATCATCACATGGTTGCTTAAACAATTAATGGGTGAACTCAACCCACTGAGCGCACCCATTTTGCGTCCCTCGGCCTACCGTTGCCTAATCTGGCTCCCAGACTGCCTCGCCATCCATTACCCGTTGTAATTGTTCTGGAAACCGATCATGACGTAAGGGTTTACCAATAAACCCATCGAACCCCGAAGCGCGAACTTTAGCAACATCTTCAGCGGTATTATCGGCACTGACTGCAACCACGATGGCATTGCTTAATTTTGGATGAACCCGAATCTTTTCGAGAATGCTATATCCGTCATCACCAGGCAAATTTAAATCAAGCAAGACTAAATTAATTGGTGGAACGTCATTTTTGGCCATAAATGCGAAAAGTTGCTTACCTGATGGCCGAACGTTGCAATAACGCACGCGCGGGTCATCATTCAGCATTTCGGTAATAATCCACATGTTATCGGCGTTATCTTCGACAACCATAACAAACGCTTTTTGAATTGGGGGCATCGCTGCATCCTTTCTGTGGTACATGGAGCGCGATAATGGCGTAGCGATCTCACTCTATTGTATGCCACACTTGAAAAAAGTACAACTAGCTTGGTTACGACAGCCTTACAAATCCATCCAACGTTCTTGTTGAATTAAACACAGCATGAAAATTATTAAGCAATTATTAAGTAATTTCAACCCAACTTGAACGACTTCTTGAACATGCGGCTTGAAGCATAACCAAATTAAGGAGATTGAATGCAGGTTGAATATGTACCAAGTTTGTTACGCCAACGGGCATTGTACGATATTCCACGGGGGCTAGCCCGTTTCGAGGCCTACACCGCGAGCATGCTCAATGCCCAACGTGATGGCATCGACTGGCCATTTGCAGCGCTTAACCCAATGGGCAAGCAGCATGTACCAGCCCATTACGAGGCACTGTTGGCGTTTGATGCTGAGGCAATTGCCCAGCAAACCCTTGCCGAGATTCAGGCCGATTTTCCGCCGCTGGATGTAGCTCTGCGCATGACCTTGGTGGTCGTTGATGATCTTATGGGCGGTTGGACGCAGCAGCATTTTACCGATTGGGATTATCGCTTTAATCTTATGCCCAATCCAAAAAATACATGGTTGCCCGTCTATAGCTGGACAAGCAGCGTCCCCACTCCAGCCTTGATTGCACAATCAATCCGTGCTGTGCTTTATCGTGCTGCCTATTGTTTGATCCACGGCGAGGCCCGAAACTTGGCCGAAATGTTGCGTCAAGAAGGGGCGGTTACGCGCTTTGCAGGCCAAGTTTTGCCGCTGTATGAACCAGAAGAACTCAACTATATCCGCGAACTTATCGCAGAACATCATCAATCGACGCATCAGCCAACCCAATTTGCAGTGTTTTATGGCGATCAAATTGCTGCAACGGTTGGCTACCCTAGCCTTGGGCTGTCAGCATATGCGGGGTTGGTAGTGGCAACGATTGATGCACCACCAAATCCAATCAGCTTGTTAACCCCTTGACAGTGCTGCTATGCTTGCGACTGTGGAAATTTTACCCTATCAATAGGGTCTGTGAGGAAACGCATTATGAAACTGGTTCGTCGTTTGGCATCAGGCTTGATGTTGTTGATGGTGATGGGTGTTTTGGCTGCTTGTGGTGGTTCAGCCGCCGAAGCTCCCGAAGTTCGGGCCGAAAAATTCTTTAACGATTTTGTGGCTGCATTCAACGATACCAAGCTGAGCGAAGCTGCAACCCAAGAAAAATGGGCCGATACCCTTTCAAAATATTTCGTGCCTGAGCAACAAGCCGCCCAAAAAGCCGAAATCTTAACTTCATTGCAACAATTGGGTTCGCTTGGCGCTGAATTAAACGTCAAGGTCGAAAACCTCAAAGTTGAGAAAGTTTCAGAAAGTGGCGACGATGCTGAAATCAAAATCGCCAGCGGCACGATGAGCATGTCGGTGATGGGTCAAGAACAAAAAACCGATATGGCGACCGATGGCTTCGGCTCATCGGGTAGCAGCACCTCAAAAATGAAAAAAGTTGATAATGTTTGGTATATTATTCCATAAGCAACGCGCTTAACCAAGCAAACGCCCCGCCGATCGTTTGATCGTGCGGGGCGTTTGTAAAAAAAGACCGGGATTTAGTGATTTGCCGACATGTTCAAGGCATCTTTACGTTCGTTGACGAAGCGGTTTTTCAAGCCTTGAATAACCCCAGCATCGCTGGTATTTTTGAAATAGGCCAAGCGCCCATTATCGAGGGTTTTGCTACGTTCGGTGTAAATCGCATTGATAATTTGCGATTCGCTCATTTGGCTCAGATCTTTGCCACGGAGCGCATTGGTGATCACGCTTGCGCCTGGGCCATGTTGGACTGACGTTGACCAAACAACGTCGCGCACTGCTGGCGAATAGTTGTTTACATCAAAGCCAGCTGCCTTGAGCTTGTTGACTTGAGGCTGATAGTGGGTGTTTTCAATATACTGATGTTGGGCAGCAGCAAAGCCTTGTGGATCACGAGCAGCAATTTGCTTCCACTTAGCGGTAAATTCAGCGCTACCAGGCTTCAAGCCCTTAAATTCTTCAGCATATTGTGCGCCAGCAGGGTTGCGCAAAAATTCAGCGACCCGTCCGCCGTTAACAAAGACAATTTTGCCATCTTTCTTGATGGCAGTTTGGCTGGTCATTTGGTACGAGCCATACGAAGCGCCGCCAAGATCGCCTTTGCCCGATGAAACGGTACCTGGGCCACGGCCACCAGTTTCGTATTTTTCAGAGAGTTTACCAAGGCTTGCATTGCCCGCAGCGGCTGCATTACCACCAGTTGGTTGAGCTGAGGCTGTTCCGCCGCCACCACCGCCACCGCCGCCACCACCACTGGTAGCCTTGGGTTGTTGTCCGGTTGGTTGAGCTGAGGCTGCACCGCCACCACCACCGCCGCCGCCACCACTTGCTTGGGCCGAGGCTGCACCGCCACCGCCACCGCCACCGCCACCACCGCCACCGCCGCCACCACTGCCACTTGCGGAAGCACTGCTGGTGCCAGCAGCCATAAAGCCTACATTACTTGGGCTAGCGCTGGCTGCGGCTGTATCGCCGCCACCGCCACCGCCACCACCAGAAGCACCAGCACTTTGGGTGCTAGCTGAGCCACCAGTTGGGTCGCCTTTAAACAAATTGGCAGCCTCTTGTTCGGCTTCTTGCAAAACCTTCTTGATTTCTAAGGTTGTGCTTTGAGCAGTTTGGAAGGCATTGATCAGGCGTTGAACGGCGGGCAAAAGATCAGCTTGCATTTCGTTTTGAAAGGCAACCGATGCATCACCGACCCAAGTTGACCGTAAACTTTCAATGGTTTGTTTGAGCGTATTTTGCATTGCCGTAACACTCTCAGCATTTTTGCTGAGGCGTTGAGCAATTTGATCCATTACTTCAAAATCAGCCTGGACGATTTGTGCGGCCATGAATCCTCCAACACTAGCGTGCTAAAAGGGTGGTAATAGCCCTCGACGGTAGGCTATTGCCAAAATCTTAACCGTATCCTGCTCTGGGGAGTCATGGTAGTGTGTTGGTTGTTATACCACGAACAGCTTAATAATGACATAAAAGGTGGATTTGTGTCAAATGGCTTTTAAAATAGCTAGATAGCTTCTTTTTGGAACCAATCGGGCTGTGCTTGATACGCTTGCCCTTGATTTTGGCGACGTGTGCCACTCAATGCTTTTGAATCAGCCACGATTAAGCGCCATGGTGCAGCCACGGTATGCGGATCGCTATTAATCCCAATCCGCGGAGTTTGCAAAATTGCCGAATCTGGCAAACTTGGGCCTTGTTCGAACCATAAGCCAGCTTGTTGCGAACTGAGATCAACGCCATCAAGGCTTTTATCAACTGCTAAGGCGCGACAAATCATGCCTGGCCCGCTAGCAATTCGCATGGGCGTAGCAGAATCTTTTTGGGCGAGTTGGGCCATCGTTGTACTACCGCTCAACGGCTCGATCGCTCGGATTAGCACGGCTGCGCCTTCGCCAAGGCCTTGAGTTACTACATTTAAACAATGATAGATGCCATAGATAATGTAGACGTAACTGATGCCACCAAGCTCAAACATTGAACGAGCACGCGGGGTATTGCGACGATGGGCATGGCACGAAGGATCATCAGGGGTATAGGCTTCGGTTTCAACGATCCGCCCGCGTAATTCTTCACCAGTTGCCAAGCGGCGCACGAGACTACACCCTAAAAGCTCGCGGGCAACCACCAACGAATGCCGTTGATGAAATTCAGCGCTCAGAATTTTTGACATAAACACCCACTTAATAAACAGCTCATTTGTGCGAGTAGTATAGCTGATTTTAGGTGGTGCTACTGAACCATGTCAGCCCAGCAATAATTAAGAAGATGATCCATGAGGGATGTTTAGCCCGTGAGCCAATCAGGGCAATGCCAAAGCAAACAATGAAGGTAATTGAACTGGTGCGCAGCAGTAAAATTTGGCTAGGATTGAGTTGGGATTGTTGAGCACAATCGAAAAAAAGCCAGGCCATGCCCAAGCCGAGTACACTGGTGATATGCCAAGTAAACCGTAAGGTTGGCAGCCGCGATTGGAGTAAGCGATTGGGCGTAGTTTGGATTTGACGTGCTAATGGCCGCAAGATCAATTGTTCACCAAAAATGCTATGGGCTAACGCCATCAGCACCGTGAGTAATCCTGCGACCATTAAATAGCTATTCATCGTTCAAACTCAGCTATTGTGATAACTGCGTGCGCAAAACTTGCAATGCACCAGCCTCAATTTGTTGAATCCGCTGGCGAGTGCGGCCCACCACTGCGCCGACTTCCGAGAGTGAACGGCTTTTACCATCTTTTAAGCCATAGCGCAGCGTCAACACTTCTTGCTCTTGATCGGAAAGTTGGTTGAGCATAGCTCGAGTATATTGGGCATCAATACTGGTCAGCAGACATTCGAGTTCGTCTTCCCAATCTTCGTCGGGCAAACTATCGCCAAGCAACATATCGGTTTCTTCATTTTTAGGGGTTGCCAGCGAGATTGGCACTTGGGCGATGCTGAGTAAATCGCAAATTTTTTCTTCGGGGACACCCAAGGCGGTGCTAATTTCATGGGCACTTGGTTCGCGGCCTAGCGCTTGCAGTAATTTGGTTTCGATCCGCCGCACTTTAATCAACAGCTCCCAGCGATGCACTGGCAGGCGAATCAGCCGCCCTTGGTTGGCCAGCGAACGTGTGATCGCTTGGCGAATCCACCATGTAGCATAGGTCGAGAAGCGCACGCCTTTGGTAGCATCAAAGCGCTCGATCGCATTCATTAGGCCAATATTGCCCTCTTGAATTAAATCTTGGAAGGGCAGGCCAAAGCCACGATAGCGCTTGGCGATGCTGACGACCAAGCGTAAATTAGCCCGTACCAGTTGCTCGTGGGCTGGCTCTTTGAGTTTGGTAACACATTGCTCAAATAGGGCACAACTTGGGCAACGTTCAATTCGACAGGCTGGGGTTGGCTGAGCTTGACGCGCTACATGGACAATTTGAGTTAGCTTTTGCTCCTCTTCTGCCGCCAGGAGTGGAGTTTCAGCAATTTCATTAAGATAACGTTGCAGCCCATCATCAAGGGCTGGTTCGTTGCTGGCGTGCAACATCATTGGCTCACTCCTATAAATCGATGCTGTGGCGGGCGTATAGCTAGTTTAATCACCGCAAAAGGGCTTGACATCGGGTCACGACCTGATCTTTGGTGCCCAAATTGGGATTAATTGGTTTGCCAAAGCCTGCATTTGTGGCATAGACTCTGCTATGTGGAGTTTGAAAATTATTAATCTAGAGTGGTAGCTAGTGATTTAGCTAGTTGATGAGGTTCACATATATGCAAAACGAAGCCAATCCTGATGCTTCGCCAACTGTGGCTAGTTTGCCCGATGGGGTTTGGATGGGTGCACGCGATTTAGGCAATGGCTCGGTGGCCTTTGGCCTTTATGCACCGTGGAAGCAGAGTGTCCATTTAATTGGCTCGTTTAATGATTGGAACCAAACCGCTGATCCATTAAATATTTCAGATCGCGGGATTTGGTGGATTATCAAAGAAGGTTTAGCCGCAGGCGAATATGCTTATCAATTTGTGATTGACGGCGAAACGATCATCGGTGACCCCTATGCTCGTGAATTGCGCTGGGCTGGTGGCGATCAGCCGCAGGCGATTATTCATGTTGGCGAGCCAGCCTACGAGTGGCATGACGCTGGTTTTGGCATTCGTCCGCTGAATGAATTGGTGATTTATGAATTGCATGTTGGCGATTTTAGCGAAGCTGGCAGCTTCAAAGCCGTCACTGAACGAATTCCTTATCTTCAAGATTTAGGGGTGAATGCGCTTGAATTAATGCCCTTGTTTGAATTCCCTGGCGATCGTTCGTGGGGCTATAATCCGGCCTATTTCTTTGCCCCCGAATCGACCTATGGCACGCCTGCCGATTTGCGCGAGTTAATCGATACGGCCCACCAACACGGCATTGGGGTGATTTTGGATGTGGTGTTTAATCATGTCGATCACTCTAGCCCGATTAACTATTTGTATCCCTACGATCAAAGCCCTTTCTTTAGCAGCGACGGCAATCCATGGGGCTTCCCCGATTTGAACCATTGGAACGAAGCAGTCAAGCAATTGCTCAGCGATGTGCAAACCTATTGGCTCAGTGATATGCACATCGATGGTTTTCGCTACGATCACGCCGAGGGAATTGGCTTTGATGGCGAGAATGGGGTTTCATTCTTGGGCTGGCAAGCTCGCCAAATCAAGCCCCATGTCTATTTGATTGCCGAAAATCTCCAAGATTACACCACCATGGTCGATCAAACTGATATGGATTCATCGTGGCATCGTTCGTTTCATTCGCAAATGTTTGCCAACTTGCGCGAAGGCGATTTCGAGGGCAATCAGTATGGCAATGTTGAGGCCACGCTGGGGATTATCGATTTTCGCAATGCTGGCTATAACGATAATGCCCAAGCGATCAATTATCTTGAATCACATGATGAGCAGCGGATTATCTACGAAGCACAAACCAACGAAAATATCAGCCGCGAAACTGCTTATTTGAAATCGAGGTTGGGCGCAATTGTACTATTTACTGCTGCTGGTGTGCCCATGCTCTACCATGGCCAAGAATTTGGTATGGATACCGAACGCACAATCGACAAGAATGTGCTGAAATGGGAGTTATTGCAAACAGCTGAGGGCACTGATTTACACGCCTTCTATCGTGGCATGATCCAATTGCGCACCTCATCGAAGGCCTTGGTTGGCAATAATATTCGGCCAGTCGCCATGGATGCTGAGCGTAAGTTGTTGGCCTACTATCGCTGGTCCGACGATGGCAGCGAACATGTGATTGTCGTGGTCAATTTTGGCATCACCCTGCAATACCTTGAGGTGCATTTCCCGGTTGGTGGCTTATGGCACGAATGGGTTTATAACTACGATCGTGAAACTCCCGAAGGTATGGCCACAATCGAAGTGCCTGGCTCTGGTGGCAAGGTATTTGTGTTGCGCTAATCAAAAATACGAACAAATGTATTGATTTTAGTCATGGGTTTGCTATAATAGCTGTATTTGGGGGTGGCATGAAACTCGCATCAGCAGCAACCAAGCAGTTATTATGGCAAGCCCGCCAATATATCGATGGCACCTATGCCGAGCACGTAGAGTTACCACAGCTAGCCGAGCAAATTGGCTTTTCGCAATATCACTTTTTGCGGCTTTTTCAACGCAATTTTGCCATTACCCCTCACCAATATTTGATTCATCGGCGGCTCGAGCGAGCGCGTGAGTTGCTGGTCGCCAGCGATTTATCAGTAACCGAGGTCTGTTTTGCGGTTGGTTTTCAGAGCCTCGGCTCGTTTAGTAGTCTGTTTCAACGCAGCACTGGCCATGCGCCCAGCCACTATCGTCGCCGCAACTTCCAAGGTTTCAGCCTATCTCGACGCTTTGTACCCTCATGCTATCTCACTATTTTTGGCATTGGTTTGAGCTACAAGCACTAAATGCGCAATTTTCAAGAAGTTTTTGACCGCCGATCAGCCTATACTTGCTATATGAACAAATGTTCGTAATGATGTAGTAGGAGCAACTCAATGATCACCAAACTTTCGCATGCCACGATTTATGTGCTTGACCACGATTTGGCTTATGATTTTTATGTCAACAAACTAGGTTTTGAAGTACGCATGGACATGAAACTAGATAATGGTTTTCGTTGGTTGACGGTCGGCCCCAAAACCCAGCCTGAACTTGATTTGGTGCTGTTCGAGGTTGCAGAAGGTGGCACGATGATGAGCGCTGAGGTCGTTGGTCAAATGCGTTCAGTTTTACAAAGTGGCGTGATTGGTCCAGGTGTTTTCCAAACCGCCGATTGTCATGGCGCTTACGCTGAGCTTAAGGAGCGTGGAGTTGAATTCGTGGCTCCACCACAAGAGCAATTTTACGGCATCGAAGCAACCTTCAAAGATCCCTTTGGCAATACATTCAGTCTAACCCAGCCCAAAATGTAAGCAGCTTTGGCTGGCCAGCACCCTCATTTTACGCTGAGGGTGCTGGCTCAATTTTAGGGCATACCCTACGAGGCAAGCGTCAACCGCCTCCCCAGCGCCGCATGGTGAATTTAGCAAGTTTCTAGACCTCACCAAGTTGACAACTACCCCGCTATCATCCACAATGCAGCGACTATTGACGACAATTCAGGCATTCCAACGATAGAAAGGTTCCAAGATTTTTATGCGCATTGCAGTTACCGGCGGGGCAGGCTTTATTGGCTCCAACTTTGTGCGGTATTGGATGGATACAAACCCAGCTGATGAGGTTGTGGTAATTGATGCCCTGACCTATGCCGGCCATCTGAGCAATTTGGCAGGCTACCACGAACGCGCCAATTGCCAATTTGTGCAGGCTGATATTTGCGATTATCCAACCATGCTCAAGGTATTGGCGGGAGTTAATTTGGTGGTACACTTTGCCGCCGAAACTCACGTTGATCGCTCGTTGGGTGAGTTTGAAATGGAGCGCCAATTTTATCGCTCGAATATCGAGGGTACTGCCAGCTTGCTACGAGCTTCACGCGAGGCTGGAGTTGGTCATTTTCACCATGTTTCGACCGATGAAGTGTTTGGCGATTTAGCCTTTGATGACCCCCAAAAATTCCACGAAACCTATCCGTATAATCCCAGCAGCCCTTATGCGGTCAGCAAAGCAGCCTCGGATCATGTGGTGCGAGCCTTTGCCCACACCCACAAATACCCAATCACCATCACCAACTGCACCAACAATTATGGCCCATTCCAAACTCCTGAAAAGTTAATTCCACGCTCGATTGCGCTGTTGTTGGCAGGCCAGAAGGTTAAACTTTATACCGATGCCGAGGGCATTCCAGGCCGTAACATCCGCGATTGGTTGCATGTGCAAGATCACTGTGAAGCGATCGCGTTGGTGATTCAAAAAGGCCGGATTGGCGAAACCTATGGGATTGGCGGCGAGGCTGAGCTTTCCAACTATCACCTGGTCGAAACCATGCTCGATATTATGAGCGAATATTTAGATCGCTCGTTGACCATTGAAAATAGCGTGGAATTTGTCGCCGATCGCCCAGGCCACGACCGCCGTTATGCCATGGATTTGAGCAAAATCAAGCGTGAGTTGGGCTGGCAGCCACGTTATTCGTTCCAACAAGGCTTTTTAGAAACCGTGCAATGGTACACGTCGCCCGAAGGCCAAGCATGGCTGGCGAGCTTGAACGATCGTACTGGCGATGTCCGCGCCAACCAAGAGCAAGTCGTTGCCGTGCGCGAAAACTGGCAAGCAGAACATCAATAAGCCTAATCTTTAATCCTCGCTAATGGGTTGCTTTTAGCCCCAACAACCAAGACAAAAGCCCCTCACCTACCGCAGTGGGCGAGGGGTCGGGGCGAGGGTATGCAACCGATAGATCATCAACTGTTAAGAATTTAGCCTCAATCTTTAAGCTACGATAGCTTCGATCGTTACAAGGAGCTATAGGCGATGGTCGATCAGTTTTTACGCCAACCCAAAGAGCAATTATTAGCCCCAATCGCCCAACGGCTCCAGCGAGTGCACCCAACTATCATCACCTTAGCAGCCTTTGGTTGCGGCTTGGCAGCAGCAATCTGCGCTTGGCAGCAGATTTATTGGGCCAGCTTTGGCTGTTGGCTGCTCAATCGGCTGCTCGATGGGCTTGATGGCACAGTTGCGCGGCTGAGCAACCAGCAAAGCGATTTAGGTGGCTACATCGATATTCTGCTTGATGTGATTATTTATGCTTTGCTGCCAATTGGCTTGGTGGCGGGGCAGCCGACGTTTGGCAATGCCTTAGCTGCTATTGGCCTGATCAGCAGCTTTTATGTCAATGCGATTTCGTGGGCCTATTTGGCGGCAATTTTAGAAAAACGCCAACAAGGAGCCAAAGCTCAAGCAGCCATGACCAGCATTGCCATGCCCAGTGGCTTGATCGAAGGCACTGAAACAGTATTGTTCTTCAGTCTATTTATTGCGCTCCCCAACCACTTGAGCCGCTTATTTCAGCTAATGACGGCCTTGGTTGTCGTTACAATTGGCCAGCGCTTGCTTTGGGCCAAACGCTATCTTCGCGAGGAACCACGCCATGACCACTAGCACATCGACATCGACCAAATCGTTTTGGCAACGCCATTGGCAAAAATTGCTCGCTGCGGGGTTTTGGGTGTTGCTGGTTGGCGGCTATCTCTGGTATTCATGGCGCAATCAGCTTTCGCCTGCGGCAGCGGTTGGTCAATTAATCGAGCTGCTCAAAAGCGATGTGGGTGTGTTGATTTATATTGGCGTATATCTGCTGCGCCCGTTGATTTTCTTCCCAGCGACATTTTTGACCCTTGCTGGCGGCAGTGTCTTTGGCAGCGTTTGGGGCTTGATTTACACCGTGATTGGGGCCAATGGCTCGGCACTAGTGGCCTATACGATTGGGCGGTTTTTCGGCCAGCCAGAACAAAACCAAAATCAAACCGGCATCGTAAATGGCTATATCGAGCGTTTACGCCGCAACAGCTTTGAAACGATTATGTTGATGCGCTTGATCTTTTTGCCCTACGATTTAGTTAATTATCTGGCGGGCATTTTGCGGATCAACTGGAAGCAATTTTTGCTGGCAACTATGCTCGGCTCGTTTCCTGGCACGCTAACCTTTGTGCTATTTGGCTCATCGTTTGAAGGCGATTTTACCAAAGCTGAATTTTCGTTCAATCCATGGGCCTTTGCTGGCTCGATCGTTATTTTTATTATCAGTATCGCGATTTCGCGCTGGCTTAAGCGCCGTGAAGCCGCTAAACCAGCGGCCTAGCCGAGGTTAAACACACACTTATGCAAGTAACAGCACGCAAACGGGTTTGGAATTTGGGTTGGTTAATTGGCCTTTTGAGCCTGATTATCGCCAGTTGTGGCAGCAACGCCGCTACGCCAACCAGCGCTCCCAGCAGCACCAGCCTTGATCTAAGCAATTGGGCCAGCATTGAGCAAGCCGCCAACGGCCAAACGGTCAATTGGTATATGTGGGGTGGCTCGGATAGCATCAATCGTTTTGTTGATGAATTTTATGGCAAGGCGCTCAAAGAACGCTACAACATTACGCTCAATCGCGTGCCAGTCGCCGATACCGTCGATGTGGTCAATCAGTTGCTCAGCGAAAAAGAGGCAGGCAAAACCACCGGCGCTGTCGATTTAATTTGGATCAACGGCGAGAATTTTGCTTCGTTGAAACAGGCCAAATTATTGCGCGGCGATTGGGGCCAAAGCTTACCCAACAGTCAATATGTCAACTGGAACAATCCCGCAGTCAATCTCGATTTTGGCGAGCCAGTTGAAAGCCTCGAAAGCCCATGGTCATCGGCCCAATTTCAGTTGATTTACGATTCGGCGAAGCTTCAAGCCAGCGATTTGCCCCGTTCGTATGCTGCGCTCAAGGAGTATGCCTGCGCCAATCCGGGCAAAGTCAGCTATATCGCACCTGGCCCAGGCGCATTTCAAGGCACGCGCTTTGTCAAACAAGCCTTATTTGAGGTCAGCGGCGGCGCTGAACAATGGCTCGGCCCGTTCAATCAGCAATTATGGGATCAATGGTCGCCCAAGTTGTGGGAATATTTCAATGATTTAGAAGGCTGCTTGTGGCGCGAAGGCAGCACCTACCCCAAAACCGAGAACGAATTACATAGCTTGTTTGCCAATGGCGAGGTTGATTTTTCAATCACCCAGGCGATTGCTGGAGCTGGCTCGTTGATCAAGGAAAATTTAGTGCCAGCAAGTGCCCGAGCATTTGTCTTTGATGATAATATGATCGGCGATTTCAACTATGTCGCCATTCCCAGCACCGCGCCAAATCCAGCAGCGGCCTTGGTATTAGCCAATTTGATTCTCGACCCTGAACTACAAGCAGCTCAAATTTTGCCAGAAAATGGCTTTGGATTGGGCTATGGCATCGACCCAACCAAGGTCAGTGATCCGGCTTTGGCAGCCAAATTGGCGAGTGCCGCCCAACAACTGGGCGAACCAGCCACGCCTGCTAGCGATTTGGCAAAATCGTTGCGCAGCGATATCGCCGCCGAATATCAAAGCTTGATCGAGCAAGGCTGGGATGCCAATGTGTTGCGCAAGTAATCGCAATGGCTAAATGGCGCAGTTGGCTTGGATTAGCGCCAGCAAGCATCATTATGCTTGGTTTATTTGGTAGCAGCCTTGGCTATGGCATCGCCCAAAGCCTTGGCTGGCTACCATTTTTAGATCAGCGCGAGCTGAGTTTGGCGGCCTATCGTAATGTTTTACTCAGCCAACAGCTTGGCGGCCAATGGTGGTCAGCCCTGCTTTTTTCGTTGTGGGTCAGTCTTGCCGCCACGCTTGGCTCAGCCTGCATTTGCTTGGGCTTGCTCAGCAGCATCGCCGAGCGCCAACAGCACTATCGCGGGCTAAGCATTGTTAGCAATTTGCACTTGGCGATTCCACATAGCGTTTGGGCTATGGCGTTGCTGTTGGTACTTAGCCAAAGTGGCATCTTGGCCCGCATCGGCTTTGCCATCGGTTGGCTCGACCAGCCCAAGGATTTTCCGGTGCTAGTGCGCGATCGCTGGGGCATCGGAATTATTCTGGCCTATATCACTAAAGAAGTGCCATTTTTGCTGCTGATTGGCTTGGCAACCTTACGGCAACAAGGGCGAGCCTATCTGTTGGTGGCCCAAAGTTTGGGAGCCAATCGTTGGCAGCGTTTGCGCTTAGTGCTTTGGCCGCTCTTGGCTCCGAGCCTGATCAGCGGGAGCTTGTTGGTGTTTAGTTTTATTTTTGGAGCTTACGAAGTGCCAGCCTTGGTTGGGGTGCGCTACCCGGAAATGCTGGCAACTATGGCTTTGGAGCTATTTCTGAATCCCGATTTGCAAGCGCGAGCTGAGGGTATGGCCGTAAGCATGCTGATGAGTTTAATTATTCTGGCAGTGGTGGGCTTGGCTTGGCGTTGGCGGGAGCAGCGCTGATGAGTTATCGCAAACTGGTGTTCCTTTTAGCGTTCCTTTTAATTGTGCCAATTGCAATTTTTTTGGTGTATGCCTTTGCTCAAGGCTGGTTTTTTCCGGCGCTGTGGCCTGAACGCTGGGATAGTGGGCTATTTCTGCGGCAATTGCGCGATCCACAGCTGCGGCGTGGGTTTGAACAAAGCTTGATCATCGCGACAGGCGTGAGTGGTTTAGCGCTGCTGCTCGGTTATCCAGCGGCACGCGTGTTGGAATTGCAGAAATTTCGCGGGCGTAGCTTGATCTACGGCTTGTTTTTTCTGCCGACGGTCGTGCCTAGCGTTGCCACAGGCATTGGCTTGAACATTGTATTTTTGCGGCTGGGCTTGGCTGGCACGCTGTTTGGGGTGATATTGGTGCACTTGATTCCTGTTTTGCCGTATGTGGTGCTAACCTTGGGCAGCAGTTTGGCTCACTATGATCGCAATTATGAACATCAGGCAGCGGTTTTGGGCGCTAGCCCGTGGCACGTATTTTGGCGTGTCAGCATGCCTTTGCTCTTGCCAAGTTTGGTAGTGGCTGGTGTATTGGCATTTTTAATTTCGTGGAGCCAATATGTGCTCAGTTTGCTAATCGGCGGTGGCAAAATTATTACCCTGCCAATGTTGTTATTTTCAGCAGCCAGCGGCGGCAACTATAGCCTAATTGCCAGTTTAAGCCTGATTTTTATTGCGCCGCTCTTGCTGTTGCTCGGCTTGGTCGCTCGCTACTTGGGTTCGCCAGCAACAGGAGCAACGCCACGGCCATGAGTTATTTGCAACTTGATCGATTAACTAAATCGTATGCTCAGCAGACCATTCTTCAAAATATCAATTTAAATTTAAACCAAGGTGAATTTTTGGCCTTGCTTGGGCCTTCTGGCTCAGGCAAATCGACGATTCTAAAACTATTGGCAGGCATTGAAGCAGCCGATGCTGGTGAGATTCGGCTGGCGGAGCATTTGCTGAATCCTGTGCCAGCCCATCAACGTGAAATTGTTTTGCTGTTTCAACAGCCCTATTTATTTCCGTTTCTCTCGGTGGCTGAAAACATTGGCTTTGGCTTGAAGGCCCGCAAAGCACCCAAGTCGTTAATTCAGCAAAAAGTGGCTGAACTTTTAGAATTAGTTGAGTTGGGCGGCATGCAGCAACGCAAACCGCAGCAACTTTCAGGCGGGCAGCAACAGCGCGTGGCGCTTGCGCGAGCTTTGGCAGTCCAGCCCAAGGTGCTATTGCTCGACGAACCATTGAGCAGCCTTGATCCTGAAATTCGAGTTAATTTGCAAGGCGTGATTGCGCGGCTGCATCGCGAATTACACATGACCACCATCATTGTGACTCACGATTTGAGCGAGGCCTTGGCCTTGGCGCAACGCACAGCCTTGTTGATCAACGGTGAAATTATTGCCGATTTGAACTCGATCGAACTATTCGAGCGCCCACCCAACCGCGCCGCCGCCCAATTTGTGGGAGTTGGAGCGATTATTGCGGGGCAGATGCAAGGCCCAACGTTTTGCAGTAGCCTTGGTCAATTTAACGGTAACTTCGCCCCGAATACACAGCATGTCGCAATTCGGCCTGAGCATATTCAGATTAATCATCAGCCGCAACCTCAAACCATTGCAGCCCAGATTATCGAGCGGCGCTACCTTGGCGAACGCTGGGAATATCGCTTGCAAACCAACGAGCAAACTGTTGTGGCACGAGAAACAGCTCAGACAATCCGCGAAATTGGCCAAACGGTGTATCTCCATTTCCCTCAGCAATCGATATTTGCGCTCAACGATTAAACAAAAACATCCGGCGGAGCATAACACTCCACCGGATGCAGAACCTCAGTGATTAGTTGCCTTTTGCCGTGTAGGGCAAGAAGACCACATAGGTTGCTGTGCCAGTCGTTGCGGTTGGCGTAACTGAAGCAGTCGTGGTTGGCGTGGCTGTTTCAGTTGGCGTTGGCGTAATCGTTGGCGTATTGGTGATTGTTGGCGTAATACCTGGCTCCAAGGTCGCCGTATTGGTTGGCGTGTTGCTTGGAGTTGGCGTATTGGTGTTGGTTGGTGTATTGGTTGGCGTTTCGGTTGCTGTCGCCGTCGCCGTATTGGTTGGCGTATCAGTTGCCGTGGCCGTTGCCGTGTTGGTTGGTGTGTTGGTGGCTGTGGCCGTAGCTGTGTTGGTTGGCGTAGCGGTTGCCAACGAACCAAACCAATTAATATGCAAGTAGTTAATCTTGGTATTGGTGCCACCAACCGGATCAACCGTCAACTTACCATCGCTGACCGTGACCCGCACGGTGTTGGTTTGATGCAAGCTGGCTGCGCCATTCGAGGCGTTAGCTGGCGGCACGAATTGATTGATCGCCACCACGCCTTCAATTGTGACATTGTGCGACATTGCCGAACCACCAGCTTGAGCATCGCCGACCGCCACGGTTACATCGTAAACCCCGTTTGGAATCGAGGCTTCCCATTTGCCGCCGCCAGTCGTCAACTGCATGTGCATCAAGGTATCCAAGCGGATATCGCTATTGAAGTTGCGGCGACGTGGATCAGCGATCAAGCTCTTGGGCTGGCCAGCACTATCAACCCAGCCATAGGTTAAACCAGAGCCTTGGCCTGGATCGACGCGCAAGCCATAGCCTTGACCATAATCCTTGACATAGCCATTAGGCACAGCGCCAGCATCGTTGGGCTGGAAGTTGACCTTCAAGAAGAACGTGCCTTCGGGCGTTGGCGTGAAGGTGCCAATTGGCGTATTGGTTGGCGATGGCAAGGCGGTTGGGGTAGCAAAGGTCATGTTTTGCGCCCCAAAAACCTCGATTGCGCTCACAGTTGGGCGGCTAGCCTCAGGTGCGAACTTGATATTCAGCACCCCATCAGTCACGTTGACGGTGAACAAACGGGTATCAGCGGCTTTAGCACCAACCGCGAGGGTTGGGTCGTAGTCGTTGAGTACACGGGTTCCTTCGAGATTAACATCGAAGACCCGCTTGCCAGTGCCGCCAGCAACGCCGCTCGTCACGCCAAAGAAGATTTCGGCAAAGTGCAAGCGCACGGTATATTGGCCGCTGGTTGGCACTGGAATCGCATAATCCAAGGTTGCAGTGGTCGCGCCCGTGGCAAAGCGATCATCGTAATACAACACATCGTTATCAGTGTTGGCGACATCCCCTAAACTACCTGGGTTCGAGGTGCTACCGTTTTGCGAGTAGCTATCGGCAGCCCAGCGCACGCCATCAGGCGTGGTTACACTGCTAAACCCACCAGCATTGAAGCGGGTCAACAATGGCAAGACTTGCACTTGCAACGAGGTTGCAACACTGCTTGAGCCATTGCTGGCGGTCACGGTTACGTTGTAGGTTCCTTTGGTTGCAAAGGCATGACGCACCTTGCCAGTGCTTTCGTTGACCACTGGCGTGCCATCGCCAAAGTTCCAAGCAAAGTTGACGTTACTGCCACAAGCCACCACCGCTTGGAAGGTAATTGCATCGTTGGGCGATGATGGGCCATTCGAGACTGCCACAACTTGTTCGATTGGCTTATCGCCAACTAAGATCGTCACGGTGTCACTGGTGCTTGCGCCTCCAGCATCGGTTGCAGTAAAACGGAAAACCAAGGTACTAGCGCTAGCCGGAGCAGTAAAGCTACGGTTGTTGCCGCTGCCCGACAAGCTTACGGCAGTGCCTTCAAGCTGAGTCCAAGCGCCCGTTACGGTCGTGTTTTCATAATCGCTGCTTGTGCCAGTCAAATTCACGCTAGCATTGAGCGCAACTTGCTGATCAGCTCCAGCATTGGCGGTTGGTGGCACATTGCCATTGACTGTGCTGGCAAAGACCTCAATTGCTGAGATTGAAGCAAAGTCCATTTCAGCATCAAAGGCCAGTTGCAATTGACCATCGACCACCATAATCCCATCGATTGGCACAATCACGGCAGCGCGAGCAGCCCCAACCGAGCCAGTAATATCGAAGTTATCGAGGATGGTTTGGCCTTCGGCACGAACATCAAACACCCGTCTGCCTGGGCCAGCAGCCCCACCACCAGGCGCACCCCAGAAGAGTTCAGCGAAGTGCAAGCGCACATCGACTTTTTGCACCGTGGCGGGAACGCTCAGATTATAGGTAATTGTGCGAGTTGCATTGCCGACATTGCCACGATAGGTCTGATACAACGTGTCGTCGAGAGTATTTTCGATTGCTGGCGTGCCCGTGCCTTCAGCAACTGCGTTGCTTGGCTCGAATAAACCAGTATCGCCTTGCCAAACGTTGCTGGCGCTATCAGTAAAGCTGTTGGCGCTACCAACATCAACCCGTGCCAAAACTGGCCGCGTGGCGGTGGTTTCGTCAAGGCCAATCACAAATTTATCGAAGACCGCATTGAAGGTTGTATTAGTTTTGTGAGTGGTCACAATCCCCGCATTAACCTTGCGATCAAAGAAGCGTTGATAGCGGCCACCGGTCAGGGTCACTTGGCCAAGCGTCGTAAAGCTTGGGTTTGGATTGGCTGCGGTAATAATCCGATAGGCAGCGGTTGCAATCCCAGTTTTAGGATCGCCACTCAAGCGCAATTCGGTTGCCACAACATTGGCGGGGCTAGCAATCGCTGGGCTGGTTGCCACGGTTGCGATCGTGCCATTCGTTTCATTGGTAAAGACAATCACTGGTTGGGTGCTGGCCGAGCTAATCATCAATTTCAGATAATTATCTTGTTCCATGCCCCAGAAGATGCCTGCTTGACGATTGGCACTGGTAAAGCCCGCCACGCTGCCTTCGATCCGCGTGGTAATTGCAAAGCGCGAGGCTTGCGCGTTGAATGGCAGTTGCAAGGCGTTAACTTGGGTGTTGGTTGTGCCATCCTGCGTGCCTGCGGGCGAGACCAAGGTCAGCGTGCCCGCTCCTGTCGTATTCATCGTCAAGAGGGTTGGGTCATATGATGATCCAACGCTAATCTGCTTGTTATCGTTTTTATTGCGTTGGTTGATTGGAAAGCCCGTGCCAACGCTGGTGTTATCAATCAAGGTATTGGGATAATTTTGATTGAACTCCAAGTTCAGGCTTGGTGTACCTGGCATTGCCGCCACAGTTGAATCATCAACTGCGACAAACTCAGGCCGAATGTTATTGACAATATAAACATTGTCGTTGTAGTCGTAGTTGATCCCGTTGAAGTCCATCGAGAGCACATAACTATTGGGAATCAAAGCTCCATTGCGATCACGCAATGGCCAAGCCCGCAGATAGTGCTTACCAACCGGATTGTTGTATTGGGGATCGCCCCAAGCGGTTTGCGAGATAATAAATTGGAACGTCCCCGTTGGGTTCAAGTTAATATCAAACAAATCACTGCCATCATACAAGCGAGGCAAGTAGGTTTGGCCATCGGATGGATGGTGGGTACTGGATTCTTGCAGGGTTGTGCTACCTTGGGCCGCCCAAGCAATATCGCTGGCGGTACTGGTGGTACAGCACTGGTGTAGGCCAGCTAATTGCACCACCCGCACAGGTTTGCTCGAATCGAAGCGCGTCCAGTAAGGCGAAATCACTTCTTCGCCAATTTGGGTCAATGCGCCTGAGTCGCCATTCCATGTTTGGCCTGGATAGACAATCTTCACGTTGTAGCCAAAGAAATCCATAATTTGTTGGATATTTGGTTCGTCGTCACCCTCGTTTTGGGCTTGCCACCAACCGCGCAACTGAATGACTTTATTTGGTTCAGTCGCATCGTTGGTACGCAACAACATCTGGCCCGAGTGGGCAACGCCAGGCGGGTTGCTGGCTGGATCAATCGGCGGGGTGAAATCCAAGCGAATATCACGGAAGGTATTTGGTTGCAAAATCGTTGGCAAGCTCAAGGTGCCGCTCAACGTCCAAACCCCAGTGATCGTCATGCTACTCAAAATCAACGGGCCAGTACCAGTATTGCGCACCCGCACAACCCCAGTATTGCGGAAGTAGTTGCGTGTGCCACTCCGAGCAGCTGGATTTTGAATCTTGCTGAACATCAACCAATCGTTGTAAGGCACGTTATGCGATTCAACATTTTCGATTTCCAACTGACCAGCGCCGAAACATGCTCCAGCCAGCACCTGCAAGGTCATCATGGTTTGGAGCTGACGTACAGCGCTTTCAATAGCTGAGCTAAAGTTTTGGTCATTGAATTGGCGCGTGCTCATAGCACCATCAATTGCTGGCCGATACATGCCTTTGAGACCAAAAGTTACGCCACCAGAGCCGCCTTGTGGCCCACCCAAAATCACCATTGGGATATAAACCCGATTGGTTGCTGGCGGGACAGTCACCGTTGGAGTCACTGTCACGGTTGGCGTACCAGGCGTGACCGTAATCGTTGGGGTAACCGTGGCCGTTGGCGTACCAGGTGTTACGCTTGGGCCAACAGTTGGGCTTGGCGTAAAGGTATTGGTTGGTTGGGTCGTACCAGGCGTGGTTGGCACCGGCGTGGTCGTAATTGTTGGCGTGTTCGATGGCGTGGCGGTGTTGGTTGCCGTCGCCGTGCTGGTTGATGTTGGTGTATTCGTCACCGTCGGCGTATTGGTTGCCGTTGGTGTGTTGGTTGGCGTATGGGTTGGGGTTGGCGTTGGTGGCTCCACATAGGCAGTGATCGTCACAAAGTTAATCTTGGTGTTGATCCCACCGTTAGCGTCGATGGTCAAGCGATTATCAGTAACCGTAGCCACAACTGTTTGGGTTGAGTGGCGGGTTGGTGCACCAGTTGCCCCCGACGAGGCAAAGTTATTAATCGCATTTACGCCTTCAACATTGATCGTATGCCGATCAAACTCTGGCACTTGCTGGGTTTGGGGATCACCGACCGCAACTGTGACCGAGTAGATCCCGTTTGGAACGGCAATTTCCCATGAGCCAGGTTCTTTGACCCCACCAAAGCCACCAGAAAGATCGTTGGCTCGCATGTGCATCAACGAATCGTAGCGCTTGTCGATGTTGGCAACAAAGCGATAACGGCCATTGGTATCAAGCAGAATTGGAGTGATCGTGTTGGGATTGACCCAGCCATAATACAGCGAGCCATCGCCTTGATCTTTTTCGTTACGATTGCCAAAGGCTTGACCCCAATCGCGCATGTAGCCAACTGGCACAGCGGTCGAGGCACTTTGGAAATTAACTTGAATTGGCGTGCTCATGCTGGGCAAGCGGACTGGCCGCACATTACGCACAATAAAAACCAAATCTTGATATTCTAAGCCAGCGGTTGCCTCTTCAAAGACCACCACATAGGCATTAGTAACCGTTGAATCGTTAGTGGTTTTGAGTGGATAAACCCGCATATGGTGAGGGTTAGCCGCATCAAAGCTGTTCAGGCTATCTTGACCATAGACCAAACGATTAGCATGGGCTGGCCATTGAGTATAGAAATCGAAGAATTCATAGCCTGGATCGAGGGTCAAGCTGCCATTGATGCTTGGATTCAAGCGCTGAGCACTGGCATTTGGCACAGTAAAGATACTGGTGCGATTTGCCCCAGCGCTCTTGACTGGATACCAACCCAAAGTTAGGGCTGTACTAGCTGGGCCACTTGGCGCAAAGACTGCCAATGGTTCCAAGGTAATTGGCGAGGTTGTGGCGCGGGTGAAGAAATCGGCCACAATTTCTTGGCCAAGCACCAACGATGTACCATTAGCGCTGTGGATGGGAGTAGTAGATGGATCATCATCGCCAACATTCATTGGAAACTCATAGGTATCGAGAATCCATTGCAATGATGGCTCTGTGCCATTGGCATAGACCAGACCACGCAGCGCTCCGTCAATCTTGGGATTAATTGGGTCGTTGCTTTGAATTTGGATAATTGCGCCTTTTGTGCCCAAACTTGTGGCTGCATTAGCTCGCATCACCACATTCAAGCTCAAGGTTGCGCTTGGAATTAACGTTTGGGGGAAACTTGGCAAGTTGGTAATCACAAACGAACCAGCTTCAGGCCCAATTAATTGCACCCCAGTCACGCTCAAATTGGCTTGACCAGTATTGCTGATAACAAAGGTTTGCGTGGTTGAATCGAGTGAGCCAGCGGTTGGCCGTGCTAAATTGAACACGCGGCGAGCTGGGCGAATATCAATCCGTGGTTCAGGCTGAATATCAGGTGTGAGCAGATAAATTTTTTCGGCCAAATAGTCGGAAACATATAAGTTACCGTTGGCGGTATTTTCAATCACATCAAGCGGCCCTGAGAAATCTTTCATTCCAGGCAGGCCACCTTGTTCGCTGATAATTTCTTTGTTAGCACCGATCGTCAGCACAACCAAGTCTTTGCTACCGCTGTAGCGCGTAACAATCAACTTACCTTTGAGTGCGCCGTTGAAGGTATTTGATTTATATTCAATTGTGCCGTTGGGCGATTTGTGTAAGCCGAAATCCCATGAGAAGCCGCGATAGTTGCGGTCGGATTGGGTGCCAACTGGATAGCCCACATTGCTACCACCTGGCGCAACTTCAGCAGGATCGACGGCTGAGCTTGGGTTACCGCCATTCAACACCCACTCACAACGTTGCGGGTTGGGATGCCCATAATAGCCGCCTTGAGCAACCCGATAGAGAAAATCGGATTGATCAGGAATGCGGGTATTCGAGCTTGACGATAATTTTGGCACATCTGGGCCAACATAGGCTCCATTGGTCGCTACGTCAATCCGGTTTTGACATGGAGCATAGTTTGACAAATTGCTAGGCGTTGGCGGGGTATTGCCACCAGCAGCCGAGCCATTGGTTGCCGTATACAATTCGCCATTCGTGTGCCAAATCAAGTCGTAGGCATTACGCACACCCGAAGCATAAATCGTCACAGGCACATTTGCAGCAAATGGATCATAGGTGCCACCATCTTCAGTTTGCACATTCAATGGTAACGAGCCGCTGGCCAAGGCCGTTTGATTGATCCGTAGAACCGCAGCGCCTAGTTTATGCTCTGGTCGCAAGTTCCAGCCATTATCAATATGACCCATGGCGCTATTGCTACCAACGGTCATATACAATGCACCATCCGGCCCAAACACCAGACTATTTGAGAGGTGATCGCGTGATGAACGTGGCATGCCAATCAAATAATCTTGGGCGCTGGTTAGATTGGCTCCGGTCAGGCGGGTAAGTTTACCACTCCAATCGGGGCCGTTGCTCAGAGCATAGGGGCTGTGGGTAATCCACAAAATTGGGCTGGATGGGGTTGAGGCTGGATCAAAGACCAAACCAATGATCATGCGATCTTGGGTTGTACCAGTATAGGTCCGCACCGTTTGGATGGTTAAGCTACCAGCGCTATCCAACGTGCCATCGCCATTAATCGTATAGCGCACAATTTGGCCTTTGACCGTGGCAGCGTAGAGCTTGCCATCAGGGCCAATTGCCAACGAAGTATAGCCAGAATCATTGGGCATAGTAATGCCCGTTGCAACTTTGTTAAAGCGAATATTGCCAGTTGCCGCAGGGCCACCAGCACTCCCAGTCGTAAAGGTCGATTCATAGGCCTCAAACGGCTCACCTGCAATATCAAGCAGCAAATCGTTTGGAGCTACCCCCACATTCACCCGAAACCGATATTGGGTAAATGGGTCGAGGTAATCATTGGGATTGAGAATAATTACATCGCCCGCTGCCGAGGTGGTTAAACGGGCGGCGATTTCATAACTATCAATCACCCGAATCAATTTGACAGAAGCTGCTGTCAAGGTCTGGGGGTCAAGCCCGCCATTAGGAATATACACGTTTGCTGCAATGAAAATATCACGGTTGACCGAGGTCGAGCCGTTGAGCGGCAAGGTATCGGTTACCCGTGGTGCCTCTAGTAGGGCTTTAGCTTGAGTTGGCGTGAGTGGTTGGGCTACCGCCGGAACCGCCGCCGCCACCGTGGTTGGTGGTGCGCCCACAAGCCAAAGGTTGCTAAACAAGAATGCTGCGAGCACCCCATGCAACCAACGAACAATAGACCGCTTCATGGTCATGACCCCTCCTGGAACAGCTTGTGACCCGTAGCGAGTGGTGGTCTTTCAACGCTTAACGCGCAAAAAACCGCATCAATCGCGATCGATCAAAAAAAGAGCATTTGCTACGGGACATCGTTATCGATCAGTATATCAGTTGAGATTGACTAAAAGTACGGTACTGTTATATACAATGGTACTAATTTTGTCAATCCTTGCATCGCAAATTTTGGTTTTCTTGGCCAGCATTTGCATGAATTTTAATACTTTTTTGTTATATTTTAATGTTTTAAAAAACATTTTTAAGGAATTCACGTCATGACTAAGCGCTGAGTTTTGAGCAAATACGGAGCCATCCGCGAGTGATGGCTCCGTTGGAATCGAGCTTAGTTTTTGACGGTGTACGGTAGCCAAATGCGATAGGTCGCTGTGCCTTGGGTTGCCGTAGCGCTCGGCGTTACAGTTTCGGTTGGCGTGTTGGTCGGTGTATTACTTGGCGTAGCCGTGTTGGTCGGTGTAAAGGTCGCCGTCACCGTGCCAGTCGATGTTGGCGATGGCGTATTGGTATTAGTTGGTGTATTCGTGATTGTTGGCGTATTGGTATTAGTTGGTGTGTTGGTTGCCGTCGGCGATGGTGTATTCGTAGCCGTCGGCGATGGCGTAACGGTTGGCGTGACGTTGGCAATATTGAGAATTGGCCCCCAAACCTCAATCGCCGAAATCTTGCCTTGATCCACATTGCCGGGCTGGCCCGTGGGCAAACTAATATTGACCGCACCATCAGTAATATTGGTAGTAAAGGTCTTGGTGATTGGCCGGAAGGTTGCGCCAGTTTCGCTGAAAATATCGAAATTGGTCAACACAGTCGTGCCTTCAAGCTGAACATTGAATTTACGCTGGTTCGGCCCAGGTCGGCCATTCGTGCCCCAATAGAGTTCGGCAAAGTGTAAACGCACAGCATACGTCCCAGTGCTGCTGACCGGAATCGTGTATTGCACCGCTGAGCCGCTGGTGTTGCGTTCAGAGCAGTACAATCGATCAAAGTCACGAGTCACGTTGTAGATTTGGGGACACGAAACGCCTGGAATCAAGACATAGGTGCCGCCGCCAGTTGAATATGGACGGTTGGCACTTGTATCAGGACTCCAAGCAGCTCCATCGTTGGTCGTCCAATCACGATCACCGCCGTTGATTCGCGCCACAATATCGCGATAGCTCAAACGGAAGAAATCGAAAATAAATGAGATGGTATTTGGTGTTCCATGATTGGTTGCCAAAATTCCTGCTGGTGTTCCGGTATTGAAGAACCACAAAGGCACATTGATCGTGCCAATTGCAGTCCAGTTGCCGCCATCAGTTTTATAATAGGCGGTCATGGTCTGCGCAGCAGGATTACCGTCTAAGCGCAGGTCGATATTGCTCACACCTGGCAATACCATGCTTGGATTATTATTGGTTGGATTGATTTGCAGATTTCCGGCCACTTCCATGGCAAATTGCAACCCTGTGTCGCCACTTGTGCCATCGCCATTCAAATTGGCCGTCGCTACCAATTTCACGTAGTTATCTTGGTTGGGGCCGAAGAACAAGCCCGCCGCTTGATCGCCCTCAGGCGTGCGCCCAAGAAACATTTCGGTAATTCGCGTTTCAACCCGAAAATTACGATGGGGATCAAAGCCAATGTGCAAAGCGTTGGCTTGGGTATTGATCGAGCCAGCATTCGTGCCTTCGGTGGTGATGATATTGGTAAAGCCACCAGCAGCGCCAACGGCAATCTTGGCCTCATCAGTTCGCGTAACTCCGTTGGTAATTTGCACCCCAGTAAAGCCCGTATTGGCAACTTTGCCTAAGGGTGCATCACCAGGATTCCAATTGAATTCAACGGGCAATTTGGTGTTGTTGCCATTCGCTGCATCAAAATACAGCTGATCGTTGACATCAAGAATGCCATCGTTATCATCGTCAGGATCAGTCAAATCGGAAATCATGTCGCCATCGAAATCGTTGGGTACGCTGGCGCGGCTACACAAATTGGTTGCGTTCTGATCTTCATCAAAATCGGAGTAGCCATCATTATCGCTATCAACCATGCTCGAATAGGGCGGCGGCGGCGGACAGTTGGGCAAATCTTCTGGCTCAAGGATGGTAATTGCATCGCTGCCAAATTCGGCCACATAAATCACACCCTTGGCATCGGTCACCACATCAAGCGGTTGGTTAAACTTCGCCAAGGTTTGGATGCCAGTTGGGTTGCCATTGGCATCAAGCTGAACGCGACTGACATCTTGATTTTGACCATAGGTTGCGACAATCAAATTGCCTTGCAACGCACCACCAAAGGCATTACTGATATACGCCGTAATCCCATTGGTGGATGGTCGGAAATCATAGGTCAAGGCTGGTGGATTGTAGTTTGGTGGCGTTGGCAAACCTTGGGCATTACCGTTGTTCAACACACATTCGCCACGGGCTGGGTTTGGATGGCCACCATACGAACCTTGGGTCACAATTTTCAGGGTATCGGGCAAATAGCGTGGGTTAATTTCCACCCCACCAGGGCATTGAGCGGCGCTCGGCGTATCGCCATAGCCATCATTGCCACCATTAACATTGGCATAGAACTTATTATTCAGCCAAATAAAATCATAAACATTGCGATAGCCAGTCGCATACATCTCAAATTGGCCAGCAAATGGAGCTAAAGCAGCCGCATTATTGACATTTTTGACATCGATGCCTGCTGATGGAAAGCCAGCATCGCGCACATTGGCCCGCAAAATTGCTGCCGAGAGATAATATTCGGCCAAATTGCTAAAGTGAGCACTTGGCGCACCATTGTTGGTATTGCTCGACGACGAGATATACATCCAACCATCTGGACCCCAAACAATGCTATTGGTGCTGTGGTTTTCGCGTGAGCGCGGCAAACCCTTAATAATATCGGTCGAGGTTGCAAAATTATTGGTGCTGACTAATTTGCTAATTGTGCCTGAGCGAGTGTTGATTTTTTGCGAGGTTGTGTCGCTATTGTAGCCATAGCGTGGGTCGCTATGCGAAACATACAAAATCATATTTGATGGCGTTGAAGCCGGATCAAACAAAATCCCCACCAACTGACGACCATTCACCCCAGTTGCAGGCGAACCGTCGTCGTTGGTATTAGGATAATTGTAGATTGTTTCGATCACCTGAACGGCGGTAGCTTGATGGTTGGTTGGGTTGAGCGTAATCGCAAAAATTCGCCCATTAAACTGGCCGACATACAAACGCCCATCAGGGCCGAAGATCATCCCAGTTGGGCTATCGAACAACGAAGCACCAGTTAATGCCGAACTTGAATTAAAAATCGTTTGGCGAAAAAAACTAATGCTCCCAGAATGCACATGTTGCCGCTCAGGATTATAACTATATTGAACTGTTGAGCGCGTTTGGGCGGCTGCATCATGGATTGTTGGTTGAAATAGCAATCCACCAGCCAACAGACTGAAGATTACTAACATCACAACCACACGCGCATGAAACTGTCGTTTGATCATCACAAATCCTTTCGAGAACATGAGCTAAGCGCAGATCAACCTGCTATTGCCAAATTCTTGCTGGTGCTACGCCTATGATCGTGCCTAGATTAGTGCGGCATGTCAAGCGACAGGCTAAGTCGAATGGGAATGTGGTGACATCTTAACAATGTTGGCCATGCCGCAAATGGCATAATGCTCATAACTCGTCCTCTAATGGTGAACTATAGCGCATAGCAGCATGCTTGTCGTGGGAATTATGGCCTAAACTCAGGCGCTATTTCTGTGATGATCGCTCCTACACCGCATGGGTGACCTATGGGTGATAAAAGTTAAATGGCTTTAACCTTTAACTCAACCTAGCGCACATATCAGCAGAACCACACACTCCAAGGGCTGCTCAAGCCTATCGTGATAAAAATAGCGAACATCAAATGCGTCTATTACAACATATGGTTGGTTTTTTGTGCGCACGGTTTTTTAAGAATTAAGCCTGTGCTGGAGCCACATGCTCAGCAATTGCCCTCAAGCTGCCAGCTATCGGTTAAAATAGGCCTAGGCTTTCATTCAATGGTGCATGAAAGCGACATTCACTAGGAGGTTCTTGTGCTAATCGATCTTATCGGTGTCCCGCTCGATTTGGGTGCAGGGCGGCGTGGCGTGGACATGGGGCCAAGTGCAATTCGTTATGCAGGCTTACGTTCACAATTAGAGGAGCTTGGTCATACCGTGATTGATCGGGGCAATCTCACGGCGAGCATCGCCGAAACGCTGCCTGTCGGCGACTTAACGTTGCGCTATTTCGAGCCAATTCGCGATACCTTGATTCAATTAGCCAACGAGGTTGATCAGTCGTGTAGCCAAGGCCATGTGCCAGTGGTACTCGGTGGCGACCATAGTTTAGGCTTAGGTTCGGTTAGTGGAGCCGCCCACAATCGTGATATTGGCGTGCTCTGGATCGATGCCCATGGCGATTTTAATATTCCCAGCACCTCGCCTTCGGGCAATATTCATGGCATGCCCTTGGCAGCGCTGTGTGGCTATGGCGACGAACGCTTGATCCATTTGAGCGGTCAGCGCTTAGCAAACTCAATGATCAACCCGCATCGCGTGGCGTTGGTTGCGGTGCGCGACCTTGACCCCGAGGAGCGCCAGTTGCTCACCGAAGCTGGCGTGCAAGTCTTTGCCACTGAATATATCGATCGTTATGGCATGTATGAAACCATGGTACGGGCGATCAGCGTTGCCAACCAAGCTCGCGATGGTTTTTATGTTAGCTTCGATCTCGATGTGCTTGATCCTGCGGTTGCGCCTGGAGTTGGCACACCTGTACCTGGCGGATTAACCTATCGCGAAGCCCATCTGGCCGCCGAATTGATCGCCGAATCGGGGCGCATGATTGGCTTGGATATTGTCGAAGTCAACCCAATTCTTGACGATCGCAATTGCACTGCGACGGTTGCGGTTGAAATTGCACTCTCAGCGCTTGGCAAACGGGTTTGGCACAAACAGCATCCACGCACTGCCCTCTAAAATTAACGCAACAAGCGGGGCAAATGCCCCGCCTGTTGATCTCCAAAGGATTTAAGCGTTATTCCGCCCGAATCGCGTAGGGCAGCCAAATTTTCCATTCGGTTTGTGGCGGCGCTTGCACCACCACGGTTGTTGTATCCGTTTGCGAATTGGTGCCATTGCTGGCGGTTAACTCAACCGTATAATTCCCAGCGTTTGGATAGGTATGACTAATCGTGGTATTGGTTGAGGTCATCACAGCAGTACCATCACCAAAATCCCACGCATAGGTTACATTCGTACCAGCCTGAATCGTAGCCTCAAAATTGGTAGCTGCACCAACAACGGTTGGGCCATCGTTGGTTGCTTCCAAGCCAGCAATCGCTTGATCAGGGGTGCTGGTTGGTTCGCGTACCAAAATCAAGCCGCGTGAAATATCGCTGATCATCAAGGTGCCGCTTGGCAAGTAGGGATAAACCCCCCAAGCCCCATCGAAACTAGCTGAATTGCTGCCTGGGTAGGTATCAAAGAAGGCGGCTTCTTGGATGCTATTTGGATTGGTTATGTCAAGAATCGTCAAACCACGCAAATAGTTCGACATATAATATTTGTTGCCAATCGTGTAGCCATTATGGTCGATCGCACGGGTTGGGCCATCCCACGTCGCGCTGATGGTTGGATTATCCAGATCATGAATATCCATCGTGCGCACACGAGTGTTGTGGCCAAAATTTTGTTCATCCAATTCATCTTGGATGAACACATACATTTTATCGTCGCTATACCAGCCAGAGTGGGTATAACCACTGCCCGAATAAGGCCGTGAGCTAATGTGGAATGGGGCAGCCGAATCGGTAATATCCCAAATTTCTACCGACGATTCGCTGAAATCAAACATTATTTCGCACGAGGCTTGGTGGCCAGGCGCACATGCCGAAGTCCGCGAATCAGTAATGATCATACTGGTATCGTCGTGGGTGTAGCTAATATTGGTATCCGGCACGCCACTATCAATAATCTGCGGAGTCAACGGATTGCTGATATTAAAGGCGCGAAACACCCCTGAATTCAAGCGACTGCCGTTTTTACCGACCCCGTTCATATACAACGCCGCAGTTTTGCCAGGCAACGCCACGTTGGTGCTGAAATCAACATTCTTAATATAGACAGTGTGCGATGAGCCAAAATCGGCAGTATAGGTTGCTGCTAAACTGACCGAAGGCGTTGGATCACTCAAGTGGTTCAGATCGACAATCTGCAAGCCTTGGGTGCGACTTTCAGTTGAAAGGTAGGCATAGGCGTTCCAACGATTTTGGGCTTGGTTGAAATATTGATAAACCTTAACTTCGCGCCATTGTGAGTTATTACCTGGCACAGTACCAATCACCACCGGATTGGTAGGATCAGTCACATCAACTACGCCAGTGCCATTGTTAACCCCAATAATCGCATATTCGCGATCGGTATTGAGATCGACGTGGCCCCACAAGTTGCTGCCATCGGTTGCGCCGTTACCATTAACCACAAAACTTGAGAGCGGCACGCTCCCCAAGAAGTCGATGCCATTACACTCAAAAATGCCAGCCATGCCATTGGTACAAGGCTGAGCAGCACTTGGCGTTTCCAATTCGGTTGGAATTTGCATTCGCTCAAGTTCTGGAGTATTACGACCATCGCGATCTTCAACCCGTGCAAAACCAATTGCCGCCAAGCGTTCACGGTAGCGGCTAGGAATGCCAGCGATATAGGTTGGATTGGCTTTGGTATTTTGCTGCATGAAATTATCACGAGCACTAAAACCACCGCGCACCGGAATCTGGCGGCTCAGCAATAAGCCAACCGCCTTGGCATCGTAGCTATAATCGCCGGCAGCAACCCGAATTTCATCACCCTTGCCAGTCCCGCGGCTAATCGCATAATCGATCGTCGCACAGGGCTGCCAAATCTTCGAACAATCACCCTCATCTTTGCCAAATGGTGCAACATAAATCTTATGATCATGATTGCTATGGGCCGAAATCGAAGCAATTGGCGCTAACACAAACGCCGCCAACACTGCAAAACCGACCGCTAACGAACGCGACCAACGTCCATTGTGTGTGTGCATGCCAGAACCTCACTGTAGGACCATCGGAAAAAACAGGGGCCGCCTTTGGAGATGCCCTATTATACGCGATTCTTAATATGTGTATAATGTTAAACGACTGATATTGCTAAAATTCTTTAATTTCTATGTGATTTAGTGAGCAGATTTATGGCCGATCGTGAACAAATTCGCCTGACTGAGCTAGCTTCTTGTGCTGGCTGAGCCGCCAAAATGGGAGCAGGTGCTCTCAGCAGTTTAATTAGCAGTTTGCGTTTACCCAGTAGTCCGCAGCTTTTAGTTGGCCTCGATGTCAGCGATGATGCGGCGGTCTATCAACTCAACCAACAGCAAGCGCTTGTGCAAACGGTGGATTTCTTTCCGCCGATTGTTGATGATCCCTATAGTTTTGGGGCGATTGCCGCCGCCAATGCCCTGAGTGATGTTTATGCCATGGGCGGTAAGCCGATTTTGGCTTTGGCAATTGCTGGATTCCCCCGCGATTTAGACCCAGCGATCATTCAGGCGATTATGCAGGGCGGTGCAGATAAAGTGGCCGAAGCCGGAGCCGTGCTAGCTGGCGGCCATACGATCATCGATAATGAGCCAAAATATGGTTTATGCGTAACTGGTTTAATCGATCCAGCCCTAATCACCCGTAAAGCTCAAGCCCAACCAGGCGATCAACTATACCTTACTAAAGCGCTGGGCACAGGTATCATTAGCACCGCCAGCAAGCGCCAAGTTGCTGATCCTGCTGATTTAGCAGCCGCAATCGAGAGCATGCTCAAACTCAATCAACGCGCAGCTGAGCATATCGCGGCGCTGGGCACAATTCGTAGTGCCACCGATATCACTGGGTTTGGTTTGTTGGGCCATGGCTTGGAGCTAGCTCGCAATAGTGGGGTTGGGCTACAGATTAATAGCCAAGCCTTACCGTTGTTACCAGGAGCCTATCGTTACGCCCAAGCCGGAATTATGCCTGGTGGCTTGCATACCAATCGTGCTTATGTCGAGCAAAAAATTCAAGTTAATTACGCTGAAGCAGTTGATCCAGCCCATCAAGCGTTGTTGTACGATCCCCAAACATCAGGCGGCTTGTTGATTGCGGTAACGGCAGAGCATGCCAATGCCCTCGAACAACGTTTTGCCCAAGCTGGCGACCCACTTTGGTTAATTGGCGAGGTAATCGCGCAGCAAGTGATTGAAATTGTTTAGATTGGAAATTAGAGGCTAGATTTTTTACTACGAAGGGAACCGCGAAGAACACGAAGAGCGCGAAGAAGAGGCTATGGGCTAGAGGCTATCGGAACAATTCTACATCTACTTGTAATTATGCATTCTATAGCCAAAAGTCTATAGCCAAAAGCCATAAATCATCTGGTTTAAATGCTTTATGTTCTATGCTCTATGCTCTTGTTGTAAATGTCTTGCTTTAAACTTTAGTTCCTAGCCCCTGCCCGCTTGTTAAACGCACCACACTAATTTCAGGGCGTTTGCCAAAACGCAACGGCGGCCCAGTAAACCCCCAACCACGATTGACATAGATTTGGCTGTTGGCAAGTTGATAGCGTCCAGCCACAAAATGATCACGCGAACGCACAGCGCTTTCAGTTAAGATTGGCACCCAAATCTGGCCACCATGGGTATGCCCAGCCAAAATCACCTGCGGCCCATACGACTTTACCACGCTTGGCGCAAAAATTGGGTTATGCAATAGCGTAATACAGGGATCGTCAGATCGTAGATTGGCAAATGCGCGGGCCGGATTAATGCTGCTATAGCTCCAGCCATCACCATCATCATGTTTGGGGTCATCTAAGCCCACCAAATTCAACCGATCAGCGCCACGACGAATAACGGTTTGCTGATTGATCAACAGCCCAAGATCTGCCCGTTTAATTGCCCAAATCATGCGATCAATATCGCCCGTATAGTAATCGTGGTTGCCGAGCACCGAAAAAATGCCCTCACGCGCTTGCAATTGGCGCAGGGGCACAGTTGCATCATCAGCAAATTTCACATGCCGATCAACAAAATCACCAGTGATTGCTACAATATCGGCATCAAGCTGGTTAATTAATGCTACAGCGCGGGCTACCTCAGCGGCGGGAGTATAAGCACAAACATGCAAATCGCTTAATTGGACAATTTTAAAGCCCTCGAAACGGCTTGGTAAATTGACAATCGGCAACTCAAGCTCAACAATTTCTGGGTTAAATGGCTCGATCACACTGCTATACCCAACCAAACCGCCCAATAAGCCAGCTTCAAACATAAAACGCCGCCGACTTAATGTTTCTGCATTGGGAGAGGCTGCAACAACTAAATCAGCTTTAGTTGCAGCAAGTACGCGGCGGCCAAGCCACAAGGGATGCAGCAACAACAGCAAGCCAAACACTAAGGGCAGACAGAGCAATGCCCGAAATAGCCACTGGGCCAGCCAAAAACGCCAGCCAGTTTGCTCAGCCAGCCACTGCCACTCTTTGACCCACGCCAAATTCCAGCCAAACAGGCCACCTAGCAAGCCCATCCCAGCCAGCCAAACGCTGATTCTCAGACCCCAAAATCCAAGCTTACGCACCACAAGCCTGCTCTCCACGTATCTAATCGGCTTCATCATTCTAGCACTCAAGTATGCTGGCTCACCCCAATCAATACAATCAATCGCTAGTCCACTCTCATTGGTAGGAGTCGCACTGAAGAACATAGAGCAAAGAACATAGAACATAGAACATATGCATTGAGAGATCACGATTCAGGGATCAAACGATGTTTTGGGAATAAACCCATCATTCGTGTAATTCGTGCAATTCGTGGCTAAAAATCCTTCGCGGTTTCGTTTTCGCTTCGGGGTACAATCAACAGTGGAGTACTATTCAATTATTGGAGAACGTTTGATGCAGATTGATCCACTATTAGCGCAGGCGATTGAGGCTGATTCAGGCTTTGAATTGGGCCAAGTGGAGTTTATCGGGGCAGGTTGGTTTGCCCAAGCCTATCGATTTTGCAGCCAAGCCAAGCAATATGTGGTGCGGATTAGCAAGCATTACCACGATTTTTTAAAGGATGTTTATGCCTATCACCATTGGGGCCAACAGCTGCCAATTCCAGCAATTCTAGCGCATGGTCAATTTGCCGATGGCTGGGCCTACGCGATTAGCCCGCATATTGTAGGCCAAACGATCGCCTCACTCAACGTCGCAGAACTGAATCATATCCAGCCAGCATTATTTCAAAGCTTATATCAACTGCATCAACAGGATCTGAGGGCGAGCACTGGTTGGGGCTTGGCTAATCATCACGGTCAAGGTCGCTACACTACTTGGGCAGAAGAAATTTTAGATATTGGCAACTACAAATTTGATTTTGATTGGCACGCTTGGATCAAGCGTAACGATCAAACAGGGGCATTGCTACGGCAAGGCTATCGGGTAATGGAGCAATTGTTGAGCACAATCAGCACTGAGTGTTATTTAATTCATCGTGATTTTGGCTTTGATAATGTGCTATGTCAGCCACCAACGATTGTGGCGGTGCTTGATTGGGCCGAGTTTGGCTATGGCGATTGGGTCTATGATCTTGCCCAGCAAAGTTGTTATGGTCAAGCTGAAATCTATTTACAGCCATGGCTCAAATTCGCCCAACAACACGATTTAATTCCTGATAATTTTGAAAAACGTTTGCACTGCTATTGGCTGCGCATGAATTTGACCGATTTGATTGTCTCGCAGTTGCGCAACGATTGGCATTGGCAGCGCGAAATTGTGGCAGAATTACGCTGGTTGATTGAAAATCCTGTGGTAGTGAGGTTGAATCAATGAAGATCACCACAAGTCAAGAGCTGATCGGCTGGCATCGCTATCTTGAGCAATTGGGGCCACGGCTGACTGGCAGCGAGGCCCATCAGGCCTTTATCGAATTTTTGGCGACAGAATTAACCAATTTGGGCTGTGAGGTTCAGCGTGATCGCTATTATTTTACCCGTTGGCAAGCCCAAAACTGGAGTTTAGCGCTCCTTGATAGCACTGGCAACGAAACGAATATTCCCTGTAGCTTTTATTACCCGTATTCTGGTTGTACGCCGCCCGAGGGCATCGTCGGTGAGTTGGTTGATTGTGGCAAAAGCCCTGGCAATTTTCAGCAAGCTGCTGGCAAAATTGCTATAGTTGAAGTGGCAGTTCCGGCGCTACCAACCATGCTGTTTCTGCACCCAACCAAATTTGCCCAAGCCCAAAAATTACCAAAACTGCTGCGCAACCCAACCCTTGGCTCGTTTCTCACTGGCCCAAATTTAGCCGCCGCCAAACAAGCTGGAGTAAAAGGGGTAATTTGCATTTGGTCGAAAATCTCAGCGGCCAATGCCGATGCCCAATATTTGCCCTTCACCACCAGCTATCAAGCTTGCCCAGCGCTTTGGGTCAACGCTGCGGTTGGCCAACAACTCAAACAGGCAGTCGGCCAACAAATTCGCTTTACCCTCGAAGCAACGCTCACTGAGCAATGCCCAACTGATAGCTTGTATGTGGTTTTGCCAGGTCAGCAATCCAACGAAAGCATGTTGATTAATACTCATACCGATGGGCCGAACGCACCTGAGGAAAATGGCGCACTGGGCTTGCTGGCATTAGTGCGTTGGTTCAAACAGCAGCAGCATCAACGGAATTTGATTTTTATTTTTGCCACAGGCCATTTTCAATTGCCGCAACTTGGCAAGCATGGTCAAGCCACCAGTACATGGCTGACTGAGCACCCCGAATTGTGGAATGGCCAGCAAATGCGGGCAATTGCAGGTGTGACCTTAGAGCATTTGGGCTGTACTGAATGGCTCGATAATCGAGCATTGAGTGATTATCAACCAAGCCAACAACCTGAACTTGAGCTGACCTACACCACCAGCCCAATGTTGGAGCAACTGTATTACACCGCGTTGTTGCAGCGCACCAAACAGCGGGTACTCACGATTATGCCAATCAACGAGATTTATTTTGGCGAGGGCGAGCCATTCTACAAAGCCAACATTCCCACAATTTCGCTAATTCCCGCGCCTAATTATTTATGTGCCACACCCAACAACGCTGCAATCGATAAACTTGATTTTGATTTGATGCAGCAACAAATCGAAACCTTTGCCCGCGTGATCGAACTGATCGATCAGACTAGCACCAGCCAATTGGGCGTAGCTGAACCTCAGCCATTTAGCCTTGTTGGCAGTTTATTCCGCCGCATGGTTGGAGCCAATCAGGGGCACTAAAATCGAATCAGCTATAGTACAATACGTCTGCATTCTAGGATGAGGAAGAACCAATGCTTGATAATACTGAAGATCTAGATCTAGATCATAGTGATTTAACCGACGATACCGATGAGGAAAATGGTTTGCCTCAAGGGGGCTTTCAAGGCTATAATTTATCGTCGCAAGCAGCTATATATGGCTTAAGCAACGATATTGAGGAAGAAGAAGAAGACGATGATGATCTGATTATCACTCCCTTCAATCCCAGCCAAATTCGAATTGACTTTAAACCAATGACCGTTGATCTCTTAATTTCACGTATGAAAAATAATGAGATCGATATGCAACCAGCTTTTCAGCGCCAAGCGGGCTTATGGACGCGCGAAGCCCAAAGTCGATTGATCGAATCAATTTTAATTCGGATTCCGTTGCCTGCATTTTATATGGATGCCACCAATGAAGACCGTTGGATTATCGTCGATGGTCTACAACGATTAACAACGCTTTATAATTTTATTCTGGCCAAAAATCATCATCCAGAACACCAATTAAAACTTAAAGGTTTAGAATTTCTCAATACAATTAATGATAAAGGATTTGATGATTTACCTCGAAATTTCCAGCGTCGGATTATGGAAACCCAAGTACTAATTTATCAAATTGCTCCAGGCACACCAGAGGAAGTTAAATTCAATATCTTCAAGCGGATTAATACTGGTGGTTTGCCACTTTCGCCGCAAGAAATTCGCCATGCCTTGCATCAAGGTCGGGCAACCGAGTTGCTTAAACGTATGGCTGAATTTCCTGAGTTTAAGCAAGCTACCACTAATTCCGTGCCAACCTCACGCATGAGCGACCGTGAATTTGTTTTACGCTTTATTGCCTTTCATCTCGTGCCACCTGAAAAATATAATCGCAATGAATTTGCCGATTTTGATAGCTTTTTAAGTAATGCGATGGCCACACTCAATAAACTTGATTCTGAGGCCTTAGCTAATTTCGAAACCCAGTTTCGACGGGCAATGCGTGCCGCCAAAGCAATCTTCGATAAAGATGCCTTTCGAAAACGCTACAAAGCCAATGCTTCACGCGGTATGATCAACAAATCGCTGTTTGAATCATGGTCGGTGAATTTAAGCACTTGTAGCGATGATCAAATAAAAGTCCTTGTACGAAGGAAAAATCTATTAATGCAAAAATTCATTTCATTGTTGAATAATGATCGTGAATTTGATAAAGCAATCTCACAAGGCACTGGCGATACAAACAAGGTTAATATCCGTTTCCGCCGAATTGCTCACCTTATTCAAGAGGTATTAAAATGAGTGAACAACCATTACAAACAATTGAATCGATCGTTCTACATAATTTTAAGTGCTTTGGTCATCAAAAAATTAATCTTGGTAAGCTAACGTTGCTATCAGGATTAAATGGTATGGGCAAATCGTCAGTCATTCAATCATTACTGTTATTACGTCAATCGTTTCAACAAGGGTTAATAACCCAAGGCTTAGCAGTAAATGGTGATTTAATTCGACTTGGTACTGCCCGCGATGTATTTTTTGAATTTGCTGATACTGATACAATCAGTATTGGTTTGAAGCTCCATAGTAAAACAAATATTGACGAATGGCGCTATAAATACAATTCCTCAACCGATGTATTAGACATTGATAACACACCCGAGGGTCTAAATAATATATTAATTGGTGCTTCAGATACGTATTTTAATAACGAAATTATCTTTAGTAATTTATTCAGTGATGAATTTCAATATCTCCAAGCTGAACGAATTGGGCCGCGGACTTCATTTGGTATGTCAGATTATCTCGTTCGTCAGCATCGCCAACTTGGGCCAAGTGGTGAGTATGCAATTCACTATTTATCATTATTTGCTAACGAATTAATTCCCAACGAAAAATTACATCATGAACAGTCAAGTACACTAACCTTACGCAATGAGGTTGAAGCATGGCTGAGCGAGATTTCTCCAGGTACACGAATTAATTTAATCGGTAATCCTGATATTGATCTCGTAAGTTTGCGTTTCTCGTTTGTCAATGATGGACTTGAAGGGAATGCATTTCGGGCAACCAACGTTGGTTTTGGATTAACCTATACCTTGCCAATTTTGGTAGCAGTGTTGGCAGCCAAACCTAGTTCATTGCTGTTAATCGAAAACCCTGAAGCCCATCTGCATCCACGTGGTCAAGCATTAATGGGGCAATTTTTAGCTTATGCCGCAGCAGCGGGAGTGCAAATTGTGGTCGAGAGCCACAGTGATCATGTGTTAAATGGCATACGTTTGGCGGTTCACGATGGTAAAATTGCCCCCGACGATGTGCAATTAAATTATTTTGAACGTCGGATAATTGAAGGCCAAACTCGGCATACTGTTTCAACTCCAACCATCGATCAGGATGGCTTGATCGATCAATGGCCTGATGGATTTTTTGATGAATTCGATAAGAGTTTAGAACGATTAATGATGCCAAGGAGTTAATCTATGGGAATTGATATCGTATTAAATGATCGCTCAATTACTATAGCCGCCGATCAGCATCAGGCTCATACCCGATTATTACAATTTATTCAAACCATGCAAATAGTCGGGGGGAAAAATACCTTACGTTTACATGAACCACTATATGCGATGGAGCTAGCACCAAATTATTATTTTCATCAATGGATTAACGAACCAGATATGAAGGGTCGTTATAAAAATCAACGCACCTATATTATGAGTATGGCGACAAAAACCCCTTATTTACAAGATCATCCTCAGGAATCGAGCTTAAATGATAAACAGCATAGCTCAGAATTTATGTTCAAGCAGCAAAGTGCGCTTGGTTTAGGCATGGCCGTACTGCTCGATGGAATCTCGGTTAGTTTAGCGAGCCACATCGATTGGGATGCATCGCAGTTGACGATTGAAGAAATGTTTCTTGATGAAACAGGCGAATTGGCGGAAAAACAACATAGTGTAGTACATCACAGCAATCCGCAACATATTCAGCAAAATAAGCCATTAATTGAGGCAATTCACAAACGTTCAGTCCGTGATGGTCGAGATGCGTATGAACGGCGAAGCGAATTATTCCCTGATTTAGAGTGGACAGAAACGGCATTAGATGCACTAAAGCAATTGGAAGCAAATGACCAACATTGGACACATATTAAACGTCATTTATTCCAATTTCAAGCCTATGCTGCAAGTTGGCGAACAGGGGCATTTAACAAAAATGCATTAAATTTAGTTTGTAGCCCTGAAAGCGAAGCAACTATTAATCTATATGCAAAAGAGCGCACCTATAAGTGCGCTGATGATCAATATCGCTTATTTACATGGCATAGCAAGCTCTATGATGCTATTAGAATTCACTTTTTTCCTGATGGGTCACGGCATAAAATTATTATTGGCTATATCGGTAAACATTTACCAACTGCTACCTAAAATAGCACAATTAATAAATAATTGCTTCAAATTCGATATGTTCAATTTCAAAGTAGGGGGCAAAGCAACAAACCCATGCTTGGCGCGTTGCCCCTTGTTCATTCAATATATCTAGCAAGAAAACCTGATTTTGGCGGCGATCACGACCATCAAACGGGCCAAAATCTAAATAACAGCGCTTTTGGCGGATAATTTGATACCGATGTTCTGCGGCCCAAATCTTGATCGATTGCTTAATTGCCTGCGATTGCTTGATACTCAAATATAAGCCGAAGCTGCTCAGCAAGCCAAGAGCAAATGGCACAACATACAGCATTATTCAACTTCCAAATCGATTTCATACTTGCCAAAGAAATAGCCTCGGTAGCGCAACCAACCTGCAATTTGTTGGCCTGTTTGATCACGTAACTCTATTTTGTACACTTGGTCGTTTTCGCCAGTACGCCAGAGAAATGGCCCTAAACTGAGCCAAGGCCGCTTAATTTCGACAATTCGATAGCGCTGGCCGATAGCCCAAGCTTCAATATGTTCGTTGCGCTTGAGAATTTGATAGCGCCCAAGCAAAAATGCCCCACTCACCACAGCCAACGTTACTAAAACATATACAGTCATAACAATCCTTCCTTGACACTTGCTCTCAGTACGTTCATCCAACCCGTTCGTTACGAATCAAAGCGAACATCAAGTTGATCGGAGAATAAGCCGCTAATCCAACCACCACAGCGCACCCAGATCGCCTGAGCCATGCCTTGCGGATCAATCACATCGACATAGAATACGGTATGATACTTACCAGAACGCCAAAAGAACGGGCCACGCCGCAACCAACGTTGCTCCAAGGCGATAATTCGATAGCCATTGGTAGCAGTCCATTGCTGAATTAATTGTACCGAACGTTTATGTTCAAACACATGCCAAGCGATAATCAAGCCCAAGAAGCCAACAAACATCAGAAATGCTAAAAACGAATCCATTGCATCAATCCTTTCATACTCTCAGAACGTAGAATCGTTATACTATAGGCTGTACGTGCTGATGCATGTGGAGTTGCAAACATGAGCAATGAGCTATTTCTACGCCGCAAATGGACATTCAAGGCCCATGGTTCGCAGGTGGTGATGATTAAACGCCCAGTTGAATCGAGCGAACATGTGATCATGAAGGCATTAATTTGGGCTTTGTATTTGCCCAACTATCCTGAGGCACGGGTTGAAACGCCAATCGGCTTGCGCTATAAGCCTGATGTGATTGCACTCGATTGCCAAGGGTTACCGAGTTTTTGGGGCGAGGCTGGCCATGTAGGCATGGATAAGCTGGAAACCTTGCTCAAGCGCTATCGCCACACTCATTTTGTGTTTGCCAAATGGGATAGTAATTTAGAAGCCTTAGCTCAGGTGGTTGGCGAATTGACCAGCAGCATCAAACGCTCAGCTCCGATTGATCTACTTTCGATCCCTGCCGATAGTGGCGAGCGTTTCTTTGGCGCTGATGGCACAATTACGGTTGAGCATAGCCAGATTAATTATCGGCGTTTAATGCAGCCATAATTTGGCTAACGGTGTGTTCATGATCTTCGCCAGTGCAATCGACGGTGATATTGGCAAATTGGCGATAGAGTGGCACGCGCTCGGCATATAAATCGGCAAAACTTTGGCCTGGCTGCATCACAATTCCCCGCGAATCCATATCGGTAATGCGTGGCAATAGTTCATCAAATGCGATTGAAAGATAGACGATTGTGCCAAGCCGCTGGAAATTAGCCATAGCATCGGGGCTATAAATCACGCTGCCACCAGTCGCCACCACATATTGATCAAGCTCTAGCTCGGCACAATATTGATTTTCGACGGCACAAAATTGCTCAGCGCCCAGCCGTTCGAGAATCTCAATCAAGCGGCCATGCTGGCGAGTTTGAATCACCACATCGGTATCGATAAAATCAAAGACTAAGGCTTTGGCCAATAAAATACCGAGCGTACTTTTGCCCGATCCAGGCATACCAATTAAAATCACATTGCGATGCTGCGCCATTGCCAAATCTCCAAAACACAAGCGAGGGCTGTATTATACGCCAAGCGGCACAAACACAAAAAAGCTCGCACCGCGATCAGGGAGGGATCGGCGCGGTGCGAGCAATGCAGGGTGTTTACCATCGCAAAGCCGGCTCACTGGCCTTGCAATAGTCGCAGATCTGTAGGATTCAGGTGCTAGGATGTTGAAACCACAAAGAACACGAAGAGCACGAAGATAGTAAGGACTAGGATTCAGAATTTTAGCCACAGATATTTGATTATGTGCTTCAAGCACAGAGTACACTGCCAAAAACATGATGTACTCTGCGCCTCTGCGTTAAAAGTTATCTGCCCCCTCGCATATGTTCTATGCTCTATGTTCTATGCTCTTGGTCTATTCCCACCCCTAAATCCTACTTTTGCCTTTTGATTTCAGCCTTTTGACTTTACTAATGTGCTCCAACAAATTGTTCATGCTCGGTCGAGCCGCTCAACGCAGTGGTCGATGACATACCACCTGAAACTGCTTGCGCAACCAAATCGAAGTAGCCAGTGCCAACTTCGCGTTGGTGCTTGACGGCGGTATAACCTTCGCTTTCGCGGTTGAATTCAGCTTGTTGCAATTGGACATAGGCGCTCATGCCTTGGTCGCGATAGCCAGTTGCCAAATCGAACATGCTGTAGTTCAAGGCATGGAAGCCAGCCAAGGTGATAAATTGGAATTTGTAGCCCATTGCGCCGAGTTCGCTTTGGAACTTGGCAATTGTGGCATCATCCAAGTTGCGCTTCCAGTTGAACGATGGCGAGCAGTTGTAGGCCAACAATTTGCCTGGATATTGAGCATGGATCGCTTCAGCAAATTTCCGTGCTTCTTCCAAATCTGGGGTAGAGGTTTCACACCAGATCAGGTCGGCATATGGAGCATAGGCCAAGCCACGGGCAATTGCTGAATCGATCCCACCGCGAATACAGAAGAAGCCTTCGGGGGTGCGTTCGCCTGTACAAAACTCGCGGTCACGAGGATCAACGTCGCTGGTCAAAAGGTATGCACCGTTAGCATCGGTACGGGCGACGACCAAAGTTGGTACGTCCATCACGTCGGCAGCCAAACGGGCAGCTTGTAGCGTGCGAATAAAGTGGCTCGTTGGGATCAAGACCTTGCCGCCCAAGTGGCCACATTTCTTTTCTGATGATAATTGATCTTCGAAGTGCACCCCAGCTGCGCCAGCTTCGATCATAGCCTTCATCATTTCAAAGGCATTCAGTGGGCCACCAAAGCCAGCTTCAGCATCGGCGATGATTGGCGCAAACCAGTAGGTCCCATCTTTAGCTTCTGAGTGATAAATTTGGTCGCAGCGTTGCAAGGTTTGGTTGATCCGTTTGACGACTTGTGGCACGCTGTTCGCGGGATACAAGCTTTGATCGGGATACATTTGCCCAGCCATATTGGCATCGGCGGCAACCTGCCAGCCACTCAAGTAAATCGCCTTCAAGCCTGCTTTGACCATCTGCATAGCTTGATTACCAGTCAGCGCACCCAACGCATGCACGTAATCTTCGGTGTGAAGGAGATCCCACAAGCGTTCAGCACCCATACGAGCTAAAGTTTGCTCAATAATCACTGAACCGCGCAAGCGCACAACATCTTCGGCTGTGTAATCGCGCTGAATCCCTTGCCAACGTGCGTCCGTTGCCCAACCCCGTTCCAGTTCTGTTGTTGAGATACCGTTCGTGGTGTTCATGGCTGACTCCTTTGTCAAATTACAATGGTGGCTATTCATTACAATCGCTCAAAGCGCTTGGGCAACGTCGCCAAGGTAATGAAAATCAAGAATCTATCCCAGCGTAAGATTGCAGGTTTTGGTCATTGTTGTTTGATGCCAGCGCCTGCAAGCTGCCAATTAATTCACATTAATCGATTTGTTCGTAAGCGGGAAGCGTGAGAAATTCGGTAAAGGTTGGGTTGGCAACCAACTGATCAAACAATTGGCTAGCCCGATCATAATGACCGTTGCGATAGCGTTCTGCGCCAACTTCTTGTTCGATGTTGGCCAGTTCTTCGCCGATCAACTCGCGCACCCAATCGAGGGTGATTTTGCGAAAATCTTCGGTGATGCCATTGGGCTGGTGCACCCATTGCCAAACTTGAGCACGGGAGATTTCGGCAGTTGCGGCATCTTCCATCAAGTTATACAGCGGCACGCAGCCTAAGCCACCCAACCATGCTTCGATATATTGGATACCAACGCTGATATTTTTGCGCAGGCCTTGCTCGGTAATCGGTGCTGATGGCTCGAAGCGCAGCAAATCATCGGCAGTAATTTCAACCTCAAGTTGCTTGCCAATTTGGTTCGCTTCAGGCATCAAGGCATCAAAAGCGGCCTTGGCCAACGGAACCAAACCTGGATGAGCGACCCATGTGCCGTCGTGGCCGTCGCGAGCTTCGCGCTCTTTATCAGCTTGCACCTTGGCGAGGGCTTCGGCATTGGCTTGGGCATCGTGCTTGATCGGAATCTGAGCAGCCATCCCACCCATCGCATGAGCGCCACGGCGATGGCAGGTTTTGATCGCCAGCAACGAATATGAGCGCATAAAGCGTGAGGTCATCGTCACTAAAGCACGATCAGCCAGCACAAAATGTTGTAATTTGGCAAATTTCTTGATGCAGCTGAAGATGTAATCCCAGCGGCCACAGTTCAGGCCCGCCGAGTGGTCGCGCAATTCATACAGAATTTCGTCCATCTCGAAGGCGGCCAAAATTGTTTCAATCAAAACTGTTGCCTTGATTGAGCCATGAGGCAAGCCGAGTTGCTTTTGAGCAAACACGAACACATCATTCCACAAACGGGCTTCGCGATGGCTTTCGAGTTTTGGCAGATAGAAGTACGGAGCCGAGCCACGTTCGAGCAAGGTTTTGGCATTGTGGAACAAATACAAACCAAAGTCGAACAGCCCACCAGCCAAGGGTTCGCCATCGACGGTGACATGCTTTTCGAGCAAGTGCCAGCCACGAGGCCGCACAAACAGCACCGCAACCTGATCGTTTAATTGATAGGCTTTGCCAGCTTCATTGGTAAAGCTAATCGTCCGATTGACCGCATCGCGCAAGTTAAGTTGGCCGCTGACCAAGTTATCCCAGCTTGGAGTGGTCGCATCTTCACAGTCGGCCATGAAGACATTCGCTCCAGAGTTGAGGGCATTGATGATCATTTTGCGATCGATTGGCCCAGTAATTTCCACGCGACGATTACGAATTTCGTCGGGGATGGGCGCAATTTGCCAGTCGCTAGCACGAATATGGGCAGTTTCAGCGAGAAAATCAGGGTTTTCGCCTGCATCAAGGCGGCTTTGGCGTTCCACTCGTCCGAGCAATAAGTCGCGGCGAGTTTGGTCAAAAGTGCGATGCAAGGCAGCTAAGAAGTGTAGGGCTGGTTCCGTCAACAATTCCGCCGCAGCGGGGGTGATAGGGGCGTTGATTTTCACGCCATGTTGCCGATCGGTCATGCGGGCGTTCCTTTCCGGTGCGTCACCATCGACGTAGGATTGGTGCATGGATTCTGGTAAAAACAGGCTTGGTAGATAATTTTTATCGCCAGCGAATTTTCACTGAGCGAAGAATATCACAATGTTTTTTATCTGTCAAGCGAATATTCGCTAGCAGAAAATTTAGTGTATTTAGATAATCCACAAAGAGTTTAAAGACCGAAACCGCGAAGAGCACGAAGAACGCGAAGGATGTTTTTTAGCCACGAATTGCCCGAATTGCACGAATGATTACTCTGTTGGGCCATGGGACTAAATGCAAGACCCTAACTGCTGATCCCTGCTCCCGATCCCCGACCCCCAACAACCAATCCCCAACTCTTATGTTCTATGCTCTTTGCTCTATGTTCTTTTCCATGTAACTCAGTTGTAACTGCTTGCTGGTATGATTAAGCTCCTTCCTGCCCCATTGCCCACAATGCCCAACTAGTTTCAATCAAAGGAGATTGCTCATGAAACGAGGATGGCTGATCGTTCTGCTCTTACTTGGTCTTTTGGCAAGTTTTGCGAGTCCGCAGGCGGCTAGTGCTGGCCAATGGGTTACAGGTTCGGTCAATACAAGTGCTGGTTCGCGCAACTACAAGTTATGGGTTCCTACCAATTATTCTGCTACCACTCCCACGGCATTAGTGGTGATGTTGCATGGTTGTACTCAAACGCCCGATGATTTTGCCCGTGGCACTGAAATGAATGCCTTGGCTGATAGTCAGACGTTTCTTGTGCTCTACCCTGAACAACCAACCAGTAGCAATGCCAATCGTTGCTGGCAATGGTGGGATGCCCAACATCAGGCGCGGGGGGCTGGCGAACCAAGCATCATCGCTGCGATGGTTACTACGGTTCAAGCCAATTACAATGTTGATCCGAGTCGGCGCTATGTTGCAGGGATTTCGGCTGGCGCGGCGATGAGCGTGATCATGGGCGCGACCTATCCCGATATTTTTTCGGCAATTGGCGTGGTTGGTGGCTTGGAATATAAAGCCGCCACGAGTGTGCTAAACGTTTCGACGGCCATGCAATCGGGCGGCCCCAACCCCGAATCACAAGGTTTAGCAGCCTATCAAGCAATTGGCACACGCGCGAATTTGGTACGGGTGATGGTAGTTCATGGCACGGCAGATAGCGTCGTTACGCCGATCAACGGTCAACAAGTTGTGCAGCAATGGCTCACAACCAATGATTATCTTGATGATACTCAACGCAATAATTCGGTCGATGCCACAGTTGATCAAACCATTGCTGGCACTGTGCCTAGTGGTCGGAGCTACACGCGCACAATCTACAATAATGCCGTCCATCAACCAATTATTGAGCATTGGGCAGTCAACGGAATGGGCCATGCTTGGTCGGGTGGCAGCAGTGCTGGCTCGTACACCGACCCACAAGGGCCAAAAGCAACCAATGAATTTTGGCGTTTCTTTAGCCAAACCACAATCAGCCCAACTCCAACAGGTACGCCAGCGCCAAGCGTGACCAGCGTTCCACCAACGGCAACGCCAATTAATCCAACAGCAACGCCGGTTGGACCCAGCCCTACACCTGGCACAGGCCAAAGTTTGCAGTTTCCATCCTGGGGTTTGGAAGATGGACTAGTTGCTCAAACCAGCTTAGGTGGTTATGTATTAATTCCGAGTATGTATGTTGGCGATAGTGGCAGCACCAGCCTACGCGGGATGCTCTCATTTGATACCTCGGCGATTCCTGATGGAGCGACGATTACCAGCGTAAATTTGACCTTAGCTTATGACCAAAGCGCGATTGGTACGCCTTGGACAGGGCTAGGAGCCTTGGTTGGTGACCTAAATCGCGGTTGTTTGAGTTTGACCTGTTATCTTGAATTGAGCGACTTTGCTGCAATCACCACCGCCAGCAACGCTATGAGCTTTCAGCAAACCCCCAACGGCCTCAATGGTACTGCTAGCACAGCAGGATTAAGCGCAATCAACAAACAAGGTCGGACCCAGATTCGGCTACGCTTTGAAAATCTGACCAATGGCAATGCTCAAGCCGATTATTTACGAATTGCTGGCGGCGAAGCAATACAGACCAGTAATCGTCCAGTGCTAACCATCACCTATCAACCGTAATCAATATTGAAAACACAAAGCCCCTCGCAACAGCAAACACGAGGGGCTTGCTAAATCTAGTCTGAGTTGGGTTTTGTGCCAAGCGCATCAACATAGGCATGAATTCGTGGATAGGTGTAGGTATCTGATTCGCTAATATAAATCGTGCGCAAGCCATACACCAAGTTATCGGTTTGGCTTTGGCTCAGCATATCGTGGGCTTTGGTAGTTGGGTCGATGCTCTGCCAAATTGTGACAAAATCGGGGAGTTGCCTCAAACTAGCAACTTTGGCTTGATACCATGGTTCAAACAGACATGCGCGATTGGCTTGCTGAAAGCTATAGATATAGCTGCGAGCGACCCGTTCCCATTGTAAACCACCTTTATTTAGAAGCCTGCGAGCTGAGTAATTGACTGGATCGAACATTAAATGCAAGATATTGCGATGGGCATGCGGAATTGAATCAAAACTAATGCCCAAAAATTGCTGAAATACAGGCTCCATTAATTGGTTAATTGCTAAAACATCCCAAACTTGATTAACTAAAAAGGCTGGATACAGCAAAATATCCAGCAAGCTTTGATATTGCGCTAGTTGGGAAGTTAGGGCAGCGCCACTTAGAATATCAGGATCTTCAGCATAACCTGCACTACGCAACAGATGATTACGCTCATGAATTGGACACTCCAAGATACTTGCAATCCCCCGCACGACATGCTCGGCTACTTGATTTTTGGCCCGTTGCTCCAATAGACGTTTATAGGTTGGGTATTCGGCCCAAATCGCCTGTTGACTAAATGGATTGACCTGTTTTTTTTGCTTGGTATGCCAAAGTTGATCTTCGAAGCGGCGTTTGCGTTGAATGCGGATACTTTCGGCAGCCTCAATAAAACTTGCATTAATTTGGCTGGCCCGATCTTTGGTATTTGCCATAGAACAAGATCCTTTTTCAAGGATAAAATAACTTTTTTGATGGTAGCAAGACCTTGAATCAATGTCAAGCTTGCTATGAATCAAGGCAATACAACCCTAGACAAGTATCTAGCCGGATAGCGCCAATGCTTGTATTCTACTGCTCAGAAGGTAGCCATATGCATTAGTTTGTGGGAGAGTCGGGAACATATAAACAGGGCTGGTATATGGGGTATACCAACCCTGTTTGTATTTAAGAATGGTTTTTATGATCCTCAAAGGACACGAAGGAGAAACGAAACCACGAAGATCACGAAGATCACGAAGAGCCGTTTTTAGCCACGAATTCCACAAATCCCACGAACGGTCTCATCCTTCATCCTTATTCTACGATTTCCGCTGTTTGCTAAATTCTTTGCGAAATTTCTGCACCTTGGGCGAGACGACCGCCATACAATAGGGTTGGAAGGGATTATGGGCAAAATATTCTTGATGATAATCTTCGGCTTCGTAGTAGTTGTTAATTGGTGTCACTTCGGTCACAATCGGGTCGGGCCATTGACCGCTAGCATTTAATGCGGCAATCGTTTGCTCAGCCACAGCTTTTTGCTCAGCATCGTGATAAAAGATCGCCGAGCGATATTGTGGCCCAACATCGTAGCCTTGCCGATTCAGCGTGGTTGGATCATGGATGGTGAAAAAGACATCCAAAATTTGGCTGAAATTGATCACGCTAGGATCATAGGTTAAACGCACAACTTCAGCATGACCAGTTTTTTTGCCGCAAATTTCTTCATAACTTGGGTTGGCAACATGGCCACCAGCATAGCCCGATTCAACCCTGATGATTCCTTGTAGATCATCAAAGACCGCTTCTAAGCACCAAAAACAGCCACCGCCGAGGGTCGCCAACGCATATTGTTGAGTCATTCAGTTAACTATCCTTGATTGCTATCGTTGCTAGCTAGAGAGCTAAGCAAATTAAAATTGACCATTAGAATGGGCTAAATCGCCCGTTGAACTCATCCGTTATTAAGTATACTCCAAATCTTGACTAAATTACGATAGAATAATTCTTGACTTTGTTTATCAAGTATGTTATATTCCTCACAGCTTAAAAAACTAAACCCGTTGCACTCATCCAGAGGGGCGGAGGGATCGGCCCGACGAAGCCCCAGCAACCATCCTTAACCTGATCAGTTAAGTTTAAGGTGCTAATTCCGACAGTGATGTCTGACAGATGAGCAGTAGCCCGTGACAGTCATGCCACGATCTCTACTCCTCGTCTGCCCAATATACAGATGAGGTTTTTTTTATGGTCATGCACGCAACCCTGCCAAGCCGCGAGGCTCTGACAGCACTCGATACTCAATTAACGAGCCAAACTCCTCAAGCAATTGTGCGTTGGGCTATCGATCACTATTTTCCCAATCTAGCCCTGACGTGTTCGTTTGGCGGTTCATCTGGCATGGTGTTGCTCGATATTGCGCTCAAAATTGAGCCAAATTTGCCAGTGCTGGTGCTCGACACAGGCCTGCTGTTCAGCGAAACCTACGCCTTGGTTGAGCAAATCGAAAAGCATTATGGCATTACGGTGCAATATTCGCGCCCACGCCAAACCGTGGCCGAACAAGCCGCTACCCACGGCCCCGAACTTTGGGGCACGAACCCCGATTTATGCTGCAAACTACGCAAGGTCGAGCCGCTCAAAGATGTGCTGGCTCCCTACGATGCTTGGTTAACCGCGCTGCGTCGCGACCAAAGCAGCACACGGGCAAATACTCCAGTGGTTTCTTGGAATGAAAAACATCAACTGGTTAAAATTTGCCCCTTAGCCTTGTGGACGGAGCGCGATATTTGGCGCTACATCCATGCCAATGGTGTGCCCTATAACCCATTACTCGATCAAGGCTACACCAGCCTCGGATGTCACACTTGTACAAGCCACCCTGTGAACGGTGACCCACGCAGCGGACGCTGGGCTGGCTTTAACAAAACCGAGTGTGGACTCCATATCTAAAATTCCATTTGTTCGTTATGTTATGTGTAATCAATGTTGATTAGCATAAAGGTGCCACTTTATGCTAGCTGCTATTCTATGTTCGAGGGTGTGCTTCAATGGCTGTTTCATCATTAATCTTGCCTCACGGCGGTACGTTGGTCAATCGGATTCCTAGCGGTCTTTTACGCGAAAATTTGTTGCAATCGGCCCAAGATTTGCCACGAATTGTGCTCGATGAGCCGCATCGCGCCGATCTCTTGATGATTGGCATTGGTTCGTATAGCCCCTTAACTGGTTTCTTGAATCGCCACGATTATAAGGCGGTCGTCGAAACCATGCACCTCAAAAATGGCTTGCCATGGTCGATTCCGATTACCTTGCCAATTACCGAAGATCAAGCCTACGATTTGGTGCTTGATCAGCCTGTTGCATTAACTGATGAACAAGGCACGATTTTGGCGGTGCTCGAAGTCGAAGATATTTTCCCAGTTGATGTTGAACACGAAGCACAACACGTGTATCGCACAACCGATGGCGCTCACCCAGGTGTTGCCCGTTTGTATGCCGCGCCACGCTGGCGAGTTGGCGGGGCGATTTGGTTATTGCAAGTTGAGCAAGGGGCATTCCCACACTTGCCACGCACCCCTCAAGAAGTACGTCAATCGATCAGCGATGCCGGCTGGCGCACGGTTGTGGGCTTCCAAACTCGCAACCCAGTCCACCGCGCTCACGAATATATTCAAAAATGTGCCTTAGAAGTGGTCGATGGGTTGTTATTACACCCCTTAGTTGGCACAACCAAAAGCGATGATGTGCCAGCGCCAGCTCGCGTGCGTTCCTACGAGCGCTTGCTGCGTGAATACTACCCCGCCAATCGGGTATTGCTGGGCGTTTTCCCTGCGCCAATGCGCTATGCTGGCCCACGCGAAGCGATCTTTCACGCCTTGAATCGCAAAAACTATGGCTGCACCCACTTCATTGTTGGCCGCGACCACGCTGGGGTTGGCAGTTACTACGGCACCTATGATGCCCAATATATTTTCAACGAATTTGATCCAGCAGCTTTGGGTATTACGCCGTTGTTCTTTGAACATACCTTCTACTGCCAACGTTGTGGCGCGATGGCCTCGGCCAAAACCTGCCCACACTCCCACGAACACCACGTTATTTTGAGTGGCACTGCCGTGCGGGCGCTCTTGTCACGCGGCGAATTACCACCACCTGAATTCAGCCGCCGTGAAGTTATCGAAGAGTTGATCGCTGCGTGAATTGAGTTAAAGAACAGAGAGCATAGAACATAGAACATCTGGTCCTGTGCTCTTACAACAAGGATTTTCTATGAGTCAGGGATATATTATCTGGTTTACTGGTTTATCAGGCGCAGGCAAATCAACAATAGCGGCGGCTTTGGCTGAAGTGCTGCGCGAACGCGAGCAACGGGTTGAGGTGCTTGATGGCGATGTGGTACGCACCCATTTGAGCAAAGGTTTGGGCTTCTCGAAGGAAGATCGCGATACCAACGTGCGGCGCATCGGCTGGGTTTGTGATTTGGTTTCGCGCCATGGCGGAGTGGCAATTGCCGCCGCTATCTCGCCTTATCGCCAAACCCGCGAGGAAATTCGCGCCAGCACCGCTCGTTTTGTCGAAGTCTATATCGATTGCCCGTTGGAAGTTTGTATCGACCGCGATGTCAAGGGCTTATACGCCAAGGCCTTAGCTGGCGAGATCCCTCATTTCACTGGGGTTTCTGACCCATATGAACCACCGACCAATCCTGAGGTGGTGATTCCAAGCCACGCCGAATCGCTCGATGCTAGCGTTGCCCGCATTGTCAACACATTGGAAGAACTCGGCTATCTACCGACGGTTGCCGCCGTCGAGGAGGGCGCATGACTGCTACAACCCCAAAACTAAACCCCGTTGAACTGCAAAAGCTTGAAAAAGATGGCTTGGCAGTGCTTGAAGATATTTATCGCTACGCCCAAAGTGGCGATATCAACGAAGTTACCGAAAGTGATATGAACCGTTTCAAATGGTATGGTTTATATCACGATAAGCCCAAAGATGGCTTTTTCATGTTGCGGGTGCGCTTGCCTGGCGGGATCATGACTGCTGATCAAGCTGATGCGATTGTGCACTTGGCTGAAACCGTCGCCCCTGGTCGGGTTGAAATTACCACTCGCCAAACCTTCCAATTGCATACAATTGCTTTGCGCGATATTCCAACCGTATTTGAAACCTTGGAACGCGTTGGGCTTTCGTCGATTGAGGCTTGTGGTGATGTGCCGCGCAACGTCGTAAGTAGCCCAGTTGCGGGGATTGCCGCCGACGAATGGATCGATCCACGGCCATTCTTCAAGGCGCTCGATGAGCACTTTGCTTATAACGCCGATTACTCGAACTTGCCACGCAAGTATAAAGTTTCGGTCGCTGGCGGCGGGCTTGATGCGACTCAAGCACCAATCAACGACCTTTCGTTCACGCCTGGGCGCAAGGAAATTGATGGTGAGGTTGTGCTAGGCTACAACGTTTGGGTTGGGGGCGGGCTTTCGCACGAGCCACATCTAGCTCAAAACATTGATGTGTTTGTGCCAGCCGATCTCGATGCAGTGGTTGAAATTGCTCGCGCCATCACCTTGGTCTATCGCGATTTTGGCTACCGCGAAAAGCGCAACCATGCACGACTAAAATATCTGATCGCCGATTGGGGTGCAGAGCGCTTCCGCGAAGAAGTTGTGAACTACCTTGGGCATCCCTTGGAACGAGCGGCAACCGATGTGCCACCAGCAGTTTATAGTGGCGATGTCGTTGGGGTCTTTCGCCAAAAGCAGCCAAATCTCTACTGGGTTGGCTTGCTTGTACCAACTGGGCGCATCACGCCAGCCCAAATTCGCGAAGCAGCTCGCTTATCGCGTGAATATGGTCAAAGCGAAATTCGCCTAACCCACAGCCAAAACTTGCTGTTGCCCTACATTCCTGAAGCGCGTTTGGATGGCTTGTTGGCCGAACCGTTGTTGCAAGAATTGCAGCCAAATGGCCCACGCATCCAACGCACGGTCGTTGCTTGCACTGGGTTGCCCTACTGCAACTTCGCCACAATCGAAACCAAAGAAGCTGCTTGGCAATTGGCTGGAGCATTGGATCAAAAAGTTGAGCTTGATGTGCCGTTGCGCATCCATCTTTCAGCTTGCCCCCACTCGTGCAGCCAGCATAGCATCGCCGATATTGGCTTGCAGGGCGGCGTGATTCGCAACCCTGATGGCAGCAAAAACAAATTGCCAGCCACCGATATTTTGTTGGGCGGAGCTTTGGGCGACGATGCAGCAATTGGCCGACGGGTAGCAACCAAAGTGCCATGGTCTGAATTAGCCGATCGTTTAGGCAACTTGGTCACCACCTACCAAGCCCAACGCACCAGCCCTGAGGATCAGTTCCGCCATTGGGCCAAGCGCCAAACCGACGACCAACTGCGGGTTTATCTTGGCTTTGGCGAGCCAGAAACCGAAGAAGGCGTGTGGACAGAAGAAGGCTCGTGGAATAAAGGCCGCTAGCAGATTCCCTCACCTTTCAAGGGTAGGTTTTCGCTGCGAACCATGGATACGCTGGTTCATCGGTGGATGCTTACCTGCCCCTGATTGAACTTTAGGGGGTGCAGGGGGATTAAAGCCCCCTGCGTCTCCCGCCTTGAGGCGGGACGGAAGGGTGGTGATTAACCAATTCTTGGTTAAAAGATCTACCTTTGAAAGCTCTATACCAGGGGTGAGGGTTTGCATGATGGCGCAAATTCGATAGAAATCGGCTGATGTATCGCTACGCAAAAACAGAATTGTTGATTATACTGGGCCTGCCCACATGATTTGCAATGTTGCTTTTGCCCAACCACTGCTGTTTGGCGCTAACCGTTTAGTTGGCGACTAAAGGCTGATCGTTATGTACCCAATAGTCTTGACCAATTTAGCCCAACAGCGTTGTGTGGTCGTTGGTGGCGGTGCGGTTGCCGAGCGCAAAGTTGCTGGATTAATCGCTGGTGGCGCAAATCCAATTGTGATCAGCCCTCAACTAACGCCACAACTGCAACACTGGCAAGCTAGCAACCAAATTCAGCATCTTGCCCGTGAATATCAATTTGGTGATTGTGAAGCCGCGTTTTTGGTTGTTGCCGCAACCAATCAACGCTTGGTCAATCAGCAAATTGCCCACGAATGCCACAACCGCCCAATCCTCCTCAATATCGCCGATGCTGCTGAAGAGGGGAATTTCATCACAACCGCCAACCATCGTCAAGGCTCGTTGTTGTTTACGATTAGTAGCAGCGGGGCTAGCCCAGCCTTAAGTCGCTATCTACGCCAACAACTCAGCACTTATTTTGATCAACGGTATGCCACGCTGGCTCAGCTTGTCGCAACTCAACGCACTGAACTTGCAGCGCTAACCACGGCAGAACGTGAGCAATATTTTGATCAATTGCTGATTGAATTAGCCCAACAGCCGACGACGCTCAATCACTTGCCAACGGAGGATCTATGACACGCGAAGGATTTGTTGCATTAGTCGGGGCTGGTCCAGGCTCCGCCGATTTAATTACCGTCAAGGGGTTGCGCCGTTTGCAAAGTGCCGATGTCGTGGTATTTGATGCCTTGGTGTTGCCCGAATTGTTGGCCGAAGCGCGGAGCGATGCCGAGTTGATTCCAGCTGGCAAGCGCGGCGGCCAACATTCCGCCAGCCAAGATTGGATCAACGCAACCTTGATTGAGCACGCTCAGCAAGGTAAATTGGTAGTTCGGCTCAAAGGCGGCGATCCATTTGTGTTTGGGCGCGGTGGCGAGGAAGCTGCTGCTTTGAGCGCTGCTGGAGTTGCATGGGAAGTTGTGCCAGGCATTTCTTCGGCAATTGCGGCCCCTGCCTATGCGGGCATTCCAGTGACTCATCGCGATGTAGCTTCATCGGTCGTTTTTGTGACAGGCCATGAAGATCCAACCAAGCCAACCAGCCGAATCAATTGGCATGCTTTGGCGCAAGGCGTTGATACCTTGGTCTTTTTGATGGGAATTACGCGAATCAACCACACGGTTGCCAGTTTGATTGCCAATGGTCGCCCAGCCGACACTCCAACTGCGGTGATTCGCTGGGGCACGACTGCCGAACAAAAAACGGTGGTCGCACCACTTGATCAAATTGAGGCTGCGGTTAAAGCGGCGGGCAGCGGCGCACCAGCGATTTTAATTGTGGGTGAAGTTGTGGCGTTGCGCGAACAACTCAATTGGTTTGAATCAACAGTGCTCGAAATGCCCGAAGTTGTACGAGCATTCGCCTAACAGAGCCTAGAGCAAAGAACCTAGAATATATTTTCAACCGCGAAGAACGCGAAGGTCACGAAGCTTGGGTTTCGCGTTCTTCGCGTTCTTCGTGGTTAAAGCTAACTCCTCTATGCTCGATTTGCTGCTTGACATAGCTCTATTTGATTGCCTACAATAACGAACATATGTTTCTTTTTAAGCTTAGTGAGGGTCAATCAATGCTATTGAGCGGTAAAATTGCAGTGATTTATGGGGCAGCAGGCTCGATTGGTAGCGCCGTGGCACGCGGCTTCGCTCGCGAAGGGGCAAGGGTCTTTTTAACTGGTCGCAAGCAAACCAGCCTTGAAACGCTGGCCCATGAGATTCGTGAAGCAGGTGGCTTGGCAGAAGTAGCGTTGGTTGATGCACTTGATCAACCAGCAATTGAAGCCCATTTAGCCGATGTGATTGCCCAAACAGGCCGCATCGATATTTCATTCAACGCGATCTGGATTCGCGGCGATTTACAAGGCACGCCATTAGTGCAAATGCCAGCTGAGCATTTTAGCTTGCCAATTATGACTGGAGTTACCACCCACTTTTTGACTGCGACTGCGGCTGCACGCGCAATGATCAAACAGCAATCGGGAGTAATTTTGACGCTCTCAGCTTCTTCCTCCGTTCTATCGGGCCGTGAACGACGCTATCACTTGACTGGCGGATTTAGCACAGCTTGCAGTGCAATCGAAGGTTTTACCTATAGTTTGGCTGGTGAGGTTGGGGTGCATGGAGTACGCGTTGTGTGCTTACGCTCCGATGCCTTACCCGAAACCTGGGGCACACCTGCCGAGCAAATTCAGCAATATATGCAGGCTGGCACAGCACTTGGGCGTTTACCAAGCTTGAATGAAGTGGCAAATAGCGCAATTTTAGTAGCCTCAGATTATGCTAGCGCCATGACTGGCACGATTGCCAATCTCACCTGCGGATCAATTATGGCCTAGCACGGCTTGCCCCTGCTATAATGCTGCTAGCACCCACATGACGAGGAGCATCATTATGTCAAAACTGCGGCTAGCAGTCATTTTGAATCCCCATTCCAATCGCCAACGAGCCGCCCACCAAGCCCCTCACATTATGGCCATGCTCAGCCATTTTGGGCTTGAAGCTACCTTATTCCAAACTACCCACATCGGCCATGCCACACACTTGGCCCAGCAGTGTGTCGCTGAAAACAATTGGGATGGAATTATCGCGGCGGGTGGCGATGGCACGATTAATGAAATTGTCAATGGCATGGCTGGATCGCAATTGCCATTGAGTTTTATTCCGCTGGGCACTGGTAACGATTTTATCAAAATGCTCAAATTGCCAGCTAATAGCATTGTCGAAGCCGTTCGATCAATTGCTGCCAATCGCTTGCGCCGCATCGACCTTGGCATGATCAATCAGCATTGGTTTATCAATGGCGTGGGGATTGGCCTCGATGCCAATGTAGCGATCGAGGCCCAAAAACTTAAACGGATCAAAGGTGGCTTGGTCTATATGATCGCAGTGCTTAAATCGATTTTAAGCTACGAAGCTCGTGATTTGCTGATTGAAACTGATGATCTGACCTTGCAAAAACGGATCAATATGGCGACGGTTGGCAATGGCGGTTACCACGGCGGCGGCTTTTGGATCACGCCTGAGTCGCAAATTGACGATGGAATGCTTGATGTTTGCCTGACTGGCGAGCAATCGCGTTGGTCGATGGTGCGCGATTCGAGCCGTGTGCGCCAAGGAACCCATACCAACCTACCAAGTGTGACAATGATCAAAACCCGTACCTTTAAGCTGTATAGTGAGCGCGGCGTGCCAGTGCATGTTGATGGTGAGGTATTTAGCGCGAGCTTACACGAGATTAATATCACTATTCAGCCAGCCGCATTAACCATTCGGGTGTAGAGGGTTTGTCATGCTGATCGGATTATTTGGGTTATTGGGATATTTAGTTGGTGGAATTCCCTTCGCTGTGCCAGTTGTGCTGCTGTTAAGTGGCCAAGATGTGCGTTCAACTGGCTCAGGCAATGTGGGGGCACGGAATTCGTTGCGGGTGGCAGGTGCTTGGGCTGGGGTGCTAGTGTTGGTACTCGATGCTCTCAAAGCGATCATCCCCATGCTCGTTACCGACGCGATTTTGGCTGACCAATGGCCAGTAGCGCTGGTGGGGGTTACGGCGGTTTTGGGTCATTGCTACTCGCCCTATTTGCTAGTACGCAGTTTGAAAACGCCTTGGCAACACTGGCGGCACTGGCTTTTAATCGTTGGTGGTCAGGGTTTAGCAACTGGCTTAGGCGTAATTAGTGTGCTTGCGCCAATTTTGGCCTTGCCACTGCTAGCTTTAGGCGCTTTTTTTGCACTGGGATTAAAACGTAGTAGTTGGGCGGCGCTCGTGATGATCGGGGCTGCGCCGCTCGCTGCCTATTTCTTCGGCTATATGAACGTTGTTTGGCTCAGCATTGGAGCATGTGCAATCATTATTTTGAGCAAGCTTTGGCAAGATTATCCATTTAAAGAGTAAACCAGGTTAACGATCCACGAAGAACACGAAGGACACAAAGGCAAAACCGCGAAGGACACAAAGAGCGCTAAGGTTAGGCCGATTAACTACTACCTTTACATTATTTAACCAACATTCGTGCGCTTCGTGTCCTTGATAGATCAAACTGATCCCCATAATCACATCCATCTGTGTCAATCTGTGGCGAAAACAGCCTTCGTGCATTTCGTGGTTGCAGTGTTCTATGTTCGCTATGCTTGTTTTTTTGTATGCTACTCTATCGCCACAGCAACTCGTTAAGCAGGAAGGATGTTTGAATGCGGCGTTTGAGTTTGTTAGTTTTACTAGGAATTTTCGTAGCTTGTAGCAGCACGACGACCACTGAGCCAAGTCAATTGGCGCTTGCCCCAACCGCAACTACTGCGAAAACCGCAACCCTCGAACCAACCAAGACCCCCGAACCAACCAGCACGACTTTGCCGACCGCAACGATCGAGCCAAGCCCAACCCCTGAGCCGAAAATCGAGTTGGCGATCGTTGGTGATATTATGCTAGCCCGCTCAATTGGCGAGCGCATTCTGAGCGATGGCCCTGAGCAACCATTTGCTGGAGTACGTGAACACTTGGTCAATGCCGATTTGACGATTGGCAACCTTGAAACTGCTATTGCCGATGCTGGTGAGCCAGCGCCCAAAGCCTATCGCTTTTTAGCTCCACCCGAAAGCGTAGATAGCCTCAGCGATGCTGGCTTTGATCTGGTTTCGTTGGCCAATAACCATAGCCTAGATTGGGGCGAATCGGCATTGAGCGAAACAATCGGTTTGTTGAATGAAGCTGAGATTGCCAATGTTGGCGCAGGAATGAACGCTGAGCAAGCCTATCGCCCGGTTATTATTGAGAAAAATGGCTTACGCCTAGCATTTTTAGCCTATGTGAACGTGCCAGTCGAACGCGGTGGCTTTGTGACTGAATCGTGGACGGCAACTGCCGATCAGCCTGGCTTAGCGTGGGCCGAGCCAGCCGTGATTGCTGCCGATGTTGCGGCGATTCGACCAAGTGTCGATCATGTGATTATCTTATTGCATAGTGGCTATGAGGGAATCGATCAGCCAAATGAGATTCAGCGCAGCAATGCCTATGCGGCTTTAGATGCTGGGGCAACTTTGGTTTTGGGGGCGCATCCCCACGTTTTGCAAGGCTACGAATTACGTTCAAACGGCCAATTTATAGCCTGGAGCTTAGGCAATTTTGTGTTTGATGGTTTTGATGGTACGCCGAGCCTTGATAGCGCCATTTTACACCTGACCCTCGATAAAACCGGGGTGATTGCCTCACGCTGGACACCCGTGCGCTTAGTTGAGGGCTATCCGCAAGCGCTTGATCCGGCCAGCGATGGTGCCTATATCATCGAGACAATCGAGCAATTGAGTCAGTAACAAGATATTTAAACGCAGCGGCGCAGAGAATTGATGTTGCTCTGTACCGCTGGGTTTATATGAGAGCCATCGCTACTTTTCTGCGATGCCGAGTAAACCCCCAGCGATTAAGGGTTTTCGGTTACCCATGGCAAAAAGACTGTTGCCCCAAAGTTAGCCACTGACCAAGCATTGAACGCAGCAAATTCCGCTTCCCACGTGCAGCACAAGGTTGTAAATTCTTGCTCCCATGGCTCAATATACCGTAGACCTAACTCCCTCGCTTGGGCAAACATCATGGCGTAGCCCTCTGCAGGAAAGCGATCCGACTGATCTGAGGAGCCAATGACCTGACCGTATTTGTCGCAATCGGCTTGACGAAAATAGTCTAATAAATCGGGTTGATAGGTCTCGCGCCCAGAAAGCCACCAAATTGCAATGCCAACCCGCCCAGCAAAAGCAGAATTACCGCAAATTGAGTCGCCGATTCGACGAGGAATTTGTGGGTCATTGAGCACATAATGCAGTTCGACCGCCAAGGCTTTTTGGGGAAACGCCGCCGCAAAATCGCTAGTAATACCTGTAACAGTTGTTACCCAACCATCAGCACTCCACCCGAGCGCCGCCCAAGTTGTACCACTTGGTAAAAGATCACGCTCAAACGGCAGTTGGCCCTCGATCCCATTTGCGGTCATCTGGCTAACATACACAAGCATCAGCGATGGATCATTGGCATACTTTTCAGCCATTGCAAGTGCCAAAAGCCGCAATCGCTCACGAACTGCTGGATGCCACGCGGGAGCCACGGTCGTTTCGTTGCCTTGGAACAAATAGCGGATGCGCGGAGCATTGTAGGGTGTTTCATATAACCAATTCGGTGTAGCAGGGCCAGCCAGCACTGCCAGCGACCAATATTTCCCCGCAGCCCGAATTTTCGCCACCACCAGATCAACCTGCTGCCAATTATAAACGCCAGGACTCGTCTCCAACAGATTCCAAGGGATGCGCACCAAACCACCATGGACTTGCTCATGCCCGATGACAGCCGCATTCTGTGAACCTGAAGCAGCAAATACGCCTAATGGTTTGGCAATAATCAGATCTGCTTGCGGCAATTGAGGAGTCGAGGCTGCCAACGTCGGTATTCCTAGTAGCCAAGCAATTAAACTGCCAATCAACCAGCCCATCCACAAACGGCTCGTCATTGATACCTCCTGTTTTTTGGGTGCATCGTTGAGATTTGGCAACTATCGCATGAACTTGTGAATAGCTGATGAAGCTTGCGAGGTTGAAAGGGGTTAAACAAAAGGGATCGAGCTTTGATTAACTCGATCCCCTTGATCGTTGATCCTTAAGTTTTAGTTAGTTATGCCCGCCATGCGTTGCAAGCGCTCGGCGGTGGGTAATAGCGGGCAATCGTTGCAGTTGCGACCACCTTCAACTTGGTAGTACAAGCAGCAACCACCACGCTGCAGGAAGGTTGCACAGGCATCACTTGCAGTATCCAGTTGAATATAACCAGTTTTACTGGCCTTCATGGCCGAACCTTTAGCTCCAACAAAGGCCATGCCCTCTTCACAAGCAGCAGCAACTTGATCAAGCCGCTGGCCAACCCGCAAGAAAATGCCAGCACAGCGATCGGCGATGATGTTCCACTGGGCACGTTGGCCTAAGCCTGATTGATCAGCGACCAATTGCACCACTGGATCAAGATGCTGCTCGAATTGCTGGCGTAATTGTTCGCGCAAGCTGGCTTTATCTGCAACAACGGTTGCGCCAGTTTGGCTTTGATCAACAGCTAAGCCGAAAAAACGTTGCGAAGCAAAGGCGATTGCAGCCTGATCAGCATTGCCGTTGCTAGGAAAACGTGCCAGCACATTGGCTCGATCAAGGTCGGGAATCCGTTGATCGATCAGTAAGCTGGCAATCGCGGCTCCAGCCAAATACCAAACATATGAACTAATAAAGAACGAGCCTGTCAAGCGGCGCTTGGCTAGCTTGCGCGAGGCCGCAAAGCCTTCCAAAATAGTGCTTAGCGTCGCTGGATCGGTCAATGATGTCGCAGGCAACCAATCTGGCTCGTTTGGTTCGGCAATCCGCGCAACCAAGTATTGATCCAAGGTCGCGGCGCGTTCCAGGCTTTGGGCAAGTGGGCTACTTCCTACGCTCATACACACATCCTCTATCAATCAACCTTGATTAATTATTGTTTGGTTAAGCTTTTGACCACTCGTTGGGCCAAGACTTCGGCTGACAAAGGGCCGCCAAAGAACCAAACGTCGCCACCCAAGGGGTAAGCTTGGCCTTTTTTGACAAACTCAAGGCTATCCCAGAAGGGCTTGATTGTGCCGCTAGCAAATGGGTTGTCATCATCGGCTACAACATACATAAAGTGCACATCGCCAAGTTGGGCCAGCACTTCGCTACTCACGGTCGAGAAGCCATAAACTTGGAATGCGCTATCAGTCCAGCCATTTTTGAGGCCAGTTTTAGCGATCAATTTGGCAATCATCGAGTTGTCGGTGAACAAGCGAATTTCAGCGGCGTTGTTTGAGGTATAGGCTTGGGCCAAGACATATGGCGCATTTTCAAAGCCAGCGGTTGCCAAAGTTTGCTTGGCATCAGCGTAGGTTTGCTCCATCTTGCTCAACACAGCTTTGGCTTCTTCAGTTTTGCCCAACACATCAGCAATCGTGTTGAAGGTGTCGATCATTTCAGCATATTGATCGCCTGATTCAGGATAGGGATTGAACACCAAGGTTGGAGCAATTGCACTGTATTGAGGATAGTTTTTATCAGCATCATATTTGAGCGTGATGATCAAATCAGGCTTGAGTGAAGCAATCGTTTCGAGATTGGCTTCGCCGCGGGTTCCAACATCGGTTGCATCTGGGCCTAATTCAACTGGAACATCGACCCATGTGTTGTAGCCTTCGATATCAGCAACGCCAACTGGTTGCACGCCCAAGGCCAACAAGTTTTCGACGTAAACCCATTCGAGCACAACCACCCGTTGCGGCGTGCCAGTGATTGTGGTTTCGCCTAAAACGTGCTTGATCGTGCGCGTGCCAGCAGCGCTATCAGCTGGGGCAGTGGTTGCTTCAGCGGCGGCTTCGGTTGCAGCAGCGGTTGGTTCACTAGCAGTTGTCGCGGTTGCGGCAGCGGCGGTGGTTGGGGCGGCTGTAGGTGCTTGGGTTGCTGCCGATGAACCACAGGCAGTCAAAATACTGACCAAGCCAATTAATGCCAAAAATCGTTGCATTATCTATATTCCTGCTGACCGCTTGGAACTCTCAAACGGCCAACGCTAAAAAATGCTTAGTTGCTTTCCGATAAGAGTGCTTCGGTGACCCGTTGGGCAAACACTTCGGCGGCAATTGGGCCACCAAAAGTCCAAGTTTGGCTATCCAAGGTATGCGCTTGGCCTTTTTTGACAAACTCTAGACTATCCCAGTAGGGCTTGATCGCGGCGCTCTGGAAGGGATCGTTATTTTCTTCGGTTATGTAAAGCATATGCACATCACCAAACTGAGCCAAGGCTTCGGTGCCAACCGACGAGAAGCCCCAAACTTGATAAGTTGGGTCTGACCAAGCGTTTTTTAAGCCCAAACGCTTGATAATTTCCATCACGGCGGCGTTATCGGTGAACAAACGCACTTCGGCGGCGTTGTTGCTGGCATAGGTTTGCGCCACCAACACGTTAGCATCAGCCAAACCAGCCGCTGCTAGTTGTGCTTTGGAATCAGCAAAAGTTTGTTCCATTTTGCTCAACACGGCTGCGCCTTCGGTTTCTTTGCCCAACACCGCTGCGATTGTGCTAAATGTTGTGGTCATTTCGTCGTATGGCTGGCCTTCGCCCTCTTTCAAGTAGGGATTGAACATCATGGTTGGGGCGATAGCATTTAATTGATCGTAAATTGTTTCGCCCCGCAACGAGCCAACCAAAATCAGGTCAGGCTTCAACGCAGCAATCGATTCAAAATCAGGCGCTGGATTTGCGCCGATTGAAACCACACTGGGATCAATCGTCAAAGGCAAATCGATCCACTTGGGATAATTTTCCAAATCGATTGCGCCAACTGGTTGCACGCCCAAAGCCAACACATCTTCCAAATACATCCAATCAAGAGCGATCACCCGTTGTGGCACGTTGGGAATGCTGATTTCTCCCAAGGCATGGGTGAAAGTGCGCTTGCCAGAAGTAGTGGTTGTATCGCTAGCGGCGGTGGCAGTTGCTTCGACCACGGCGGCTTCGGTTGGCGCGGTTGTGGCAGTAGCGGCGGCAACCTCGGTTGGAGCCGTAGTCGCGGTCGCTGCTGGGGCGCTAGTTGGGGTGCTGGCGGCACCGCCACAGGCTGCTAACACCGTCAGTAGCAAGCCACACGAGAGTAAACGGGTAAAACGAACCATGAAAGGTTACTCCTAGAGTTAAGCGCGGTTGCCAACAGCATCCGCATGCAAGAGAGAATCTGATGCTTCCGCAGCACATAAGCCATAGGGAATGCACAATGGCACTCCGCTGCGCGGATCGGGGATAACTTCAGCTTCGATGCCAAACACGGTGCGTAATAACGACGGTGTAATTACATCGCGCGGCGCTCCGGCGGCTTGCACAACGCCAGCTCGCAGCGCAATCACATGATCAGCATGGCGCGTGGCATGGTTCAAATCATGCACCACCATCACAATCGTGCGGCCTGATTGACGATTAAGCTGTTCTAAAAGCTGTAAGACTTCAACTTGATGCGCCAAATCCAAAAAGGTGGTTGGCTCGTCAAGCAGGATAATATCGGTTTCTTGGGCGAGGGTCATGGCGATCCAAGCCCGTTGGCGTTGTCCGCCCGACAGGGCATCGACCGCCCGATCGGCGAGTTCAACCATATTGGTGATTTCGAGCGCCGAGCGAACAGCTGTTTCGTCAGCCGCCGACCATTGCTGAAACCAACGTTGATGGGGATAACGACCTTGCGCCACCAACTCACGCACGGTCAAGCCTTCAGGCGCAACCGGATTTTGCGGCAAAATGCCGAGTTGGGTTGCTAATTGGCGGGTCGGGATGCGCTGAATATCGTGGCCATCAAGCACAACTGAGCCATGCTTGGGCTTGATCAAACGTGCCAAGCCACGCAATAAGGTCGATTTGCCACAACCATTGGGGCCAATCAAAGCGGTGATCTGCCCAGCAGGCAGCGTGATCGACAACTGATCGAGAATGTTGGGGCCGTCGTAGCCCAGGGTTAATGTATCGGTTGCTAACATCACATCCTCACTTTGTTCGGGCATGTTGGTAGAGCATTGACAAAAAGAACGGTACACCAATCACGGCGGTGACCAAGCCACAAGGAATTTCGTTGGGCGCGGCAATCGTGCGGCCAATCCAGTCGGAAGCGACCAGCAGCAACGCGCCAAGCATGCCTGCGGTTGGCACAAGCCCCGTGTGATCGGTACCAACCAAGCGGCGAGCAACGTGTGGCGCAATCAAGCCCACAAAGCTGATCACACCAGCCACGGCGACGCTTGCGCCAGCCAAGGCCACAGCGACAAACAAAATCCAAGCGCGTTGGCGACCAACGTTCAAGCCCAAGCCCAAGGCCACATCTTCGCCAAGATGCAGGCTATTCAGTTGACGAGCCTGAAACCAAGCTAACGGCACAGCAATCGCCACCCACGGCGCAAAGGCCCAAAAATCAACCCACGAGCGGCCATACACGCTGCCCGTTAGCCAAATCATCGCGCGTTGCACATCGTAAATATTGCCAATCGTGATCACGAGAGTTGTGACAGCGGAACCAACCGCACTCAAGCCAACCCCAATCAAGACCAAGCGCATCGGCGAATCGCCACCCTTGCGCCATGCCAAGACATACATCAAGCCTGCCGCGACTAGCGCCCCAGCAAACGCTGCGACTGGAATCCAACGCGCTGGAAAATCGCGCACCAGAATCGTCAAGATAACGGCCACTAGGCCAGCGCCAGTGTTGATGCCCATAATGCTGGGATCGGCCAAGGGATTGCGGGTCAAGCCCTGTAACAACGCGCCGGATGTGCCAAGCGCCAAACCAACCAAGGCCGAAAGCAGCATGCGTGGCAAGCGCAGGGTGCGCACAATTAGCACATGTTGCGGATCGCCAGTTTTCATGCCGAGTAAGGTTTTAACTACATCGAGCGGGCTAATTTCATATTGGCCAACGCCCATGTTGACCACCATAATTGCCATGACCAGCAGCGCGATAATCAGCGCAACCTTGGGCAAACGGCGGTCGATTCGCAGCGAAAACGTGCCAAACTTAGGGCGAATCGTAATCCATGGAAAAGTTTTCATCGTTGCACCCGCCAGCGTACAAGGTAAATAAACATTGGGCCGCCGAGCAACGCTGTTACCACGCCAACCGGAACTTCCATCGGGCGCACAATCACCCGCCCAATGATGTCGGCCACCACGAGCAGCAAGGCGCCGCCAATCGCACAATAGGGCAAGAGCCAGCGATAATCGAGGCCGACGATAAAGCGCATAATGTGTGGAACCAACAAGCCCAAAAAGCCAATCGGCCCAGCCAACGCCACCGCACTGCCAGCCAACAAAATCACGGCAATTGCTGCGATAGTTTTGACCCAGCCAGTGCGTTGGCCTAAGCCGCGTGCCACATCCTCACCCAAAGACATCGCCGTTAGTGAACGGCCAAGGCTGATCGCCAGTACCATGCCAACTACAACATAAGGCAAGCTTTGGCCGATTAAGCCCAAATCGCGCCCCGCCACCGTGCCAGCCAACCAAAGCCGCACTTCATCAAGCGTTTGTTGGTCGAGAATCAGGATGGCACTGGTAAACGAGGAACAGAAGGCCGTGATCATCGCGCCAGCTAAAGTCAATTTGAGTGGAGTTGGCCCGCCGCGCCCCAAAGAGCCAAGGCTATAGACCAGCACCGCCGTCACGGCTGCGCCAGCAAAGGCAAAAATCGAATACAAATTGAGAGTTTTGATATCGAAGAAGGTGATCGCCAAAACTACACCCAAGGCTGCGCCGCTTTCGATGCCCAACAAGCCTGCATCGGCCAGTGGGTTGCGGGTCAAGCCCTGCATAATCGCTCCGGCCAAGGCCAAAATTGCCCCGACAATCGCCGCCACCAAAACGCGGGGCATACGCAAGGTGCGAATAATCAGGTGTTGGGTTGAGCTGGGGTCATAATCAAATAACGAGGCCCAAACGGTGCTAGGAGCAACATCGGCTGCTCCAAAATTAATACTGAGGGTCATAATCACCAGCAAGAGGCCAAATGCTACAAGCAGGCCAATTGCTAAAGCCGCAGCGGCGCGACGTTTTGGTTTGGGCTGTGATGCTGGTTGGGCAATGGTAACCGCCACGTTAGTAACTCCGTCGATCAACCGTTTTTAAGCGCAATAAAACGACCAACGCCGTGCTGCTTGGCTCGGAAAATTGCCTATTGCTTAAACGGTTTGAGTAAACTTCGCCGCAATGTTCAGTTTGGTTATGACAAAACTGAACCAATAAAGACAATTTAATCAGTGTTTATTGTCTTTATTGCGGGTAAGTATAGTCGCTTCATGGCATTTGTCAAATCAATGATTGGAATAAGTTACGAGTAAAAACAGTTTACTCTATATTAACCGTCTTTATTACAGCATTTAGCGCCAAAAACCTGCTCATTTGGTTACAATCCGACTACTTGCGCGGTGCGGATGGTCGATGACGATTCGGAGCAAGCCCTAGAACATAAAACAACGATTTAGCTCATTCCCAAGGGATAAATCGTTATTCTTACTCACAACAGTAGCGTAAGATTAAAAGCAGCTAAGAAGGCTTTACACCCTGTGTGGAAGCCATGTGGATAAAGCTTCACCCAAGCGCAGCAGGTGTTTCACCTAAAGCGAGTTTTAAGCGATAATATAGAAGGTAAACATGCCACGTCGGAACAGATAAAGGAGTCAGTAATGACTGGGGTACTTTCTTTCTACCGAACATCCATCGGAAAGAAGGTCGTGATGGCCGTGACGGGCCTGATTGGCGTGGGCTTCGTCATTGGGCATATGCTTGGCAATCTTCAAATTTATTTGGGAGCCGAAGCATTAAACAAGTATGCGGCATTTCTGAAGAGCACTGGCGAGTTGCTGGTGGTTGTGCGGGTTGTACTGCTTACCGCAGTCATTTTGCACATCATCGCTGCCGTGCAATTGACGATTGAAAACCGCAAATCACGACCTCAACGCTACGTCAAAAAACAGCATGTCGAATCGACCTTCGCCAGCCGTACCATGCGCTATGGCGGGATCATTCTGCTGTTGTTTATCGTCTACCACATTTTGCACTTTACAATTGGTAAAGCGCCTGGTGGGCCACAGCCGTTTGATGTCCACAATGTTTACAATAACGTGGTCTATGGCTTCCAAAACATTTGGGTTTCGCTGTTTTATATTGTGGCGATGCTCTCACTTGGCTTGCACATGGCTCACGGGGTTTGGAGCTTGTTCCAAACCTTGGGCTTAAACAACCGCCGGTTCAATCGGTTGCTGCGTAATGCTGCGCTCGGCATTGGCACCTTGTTGTTTTTGGGAAATATTTCGATTCCAATTGCGGTCTTAGTTGGTTTCCTAAAGCCAATCTAGTACAAATAGGTGACGCATTATGCAATTGAACGCTAAAATTCCAGCAGGGCCGCTGGAAGATAAATGGGATCAGCACCGCTTCAATGTGAAGTTGGTTAACCCCGCCAATAAGCGCAAATACACCGTTTTGGTGGTTGGCTCAGGCTTGGCAGGCGCTTCTGCTGCTGCTTCATTGGCCGAGCTTGGCTATAACGTTAAGTGTTTCTGCTTCCAAGATAGCCCGCGCCGCGCTCACAGTATCGCGGCGCAAGGTGGCATCAACGCTGCCAAGAATTATCAAAACGACGGTGATAGCGTTCGCCGTTTGTTCTACGATACTATTAAAGGTGGCGATTATCGGGCGCGTGAAGGTAATGTCTATCGCTTGGCGCAAGTCAGCGTTAACATTATTGACCAATGCGTGGCCCAAGGTGTGCCATTCGCCCGCGAATATGGCGGCGTGATGGCCAACCGTTCGTTCGGTGGCGCACAAGTTTCGCGCACCTTCTATGCCCGCGGTCAAACTGGCCAACAATTGTTGATCGGTGCATATTCAGCGCTCGAACGCCAAATTGGCTTGAAAAAAGTCGCCATGTATTCACGTTGCGAAATGTTGGATATTGTCTTGGTCGATGGCAAAGCCCGTGGGATTATCACCCGCGATTTGATCAACGGCAAGATCGAACGTCACGCAGGCGATGCAGTGGTTTTGGCAACTGGTGGTTATGGCAACGTCTTCTACCTTTCAACTAATGCTAAAGGTTGTAACGTTACCGCTAGCTATCGCGCCTACAAACGTGGTGCAGCCTTCGCCAACCCCTGCTTTACCCAAATTCACCCAACCTGTATTCCGGTTGCTGGCGATCACCAATCAAAATTGACCTTGATGAGTGAATCGTTGCGTAACGACGGACGGATTTGGGTTCCCAAGAAGGCTGGCGATAATCGCGCTGCCAAGGATATTCCTGAAAGCGAACGTGATTATTATCTCGAACGCAAATATCCTTCATTCGGCAACCTCTCGCCGCGCGATATTTCTTCACGCGCTGCCAAAGAAGTGTGTGATGAAGGCCGTGGCGTAGGCCCAGGCGGCTTGGGTGTCTATCTCGACTTCAGCGATTCGATCAAGCGCTTAGGCAAAAATATGATTGCCGAACGTTATGGCAACTTGTTCGAGATGTACGAACGGATTACTGGCGAAAACCCTTACGAAGTGCCAATGCGAATTTATCCCGCCGTGCACTACACCATGGGCGGCTTGTGGGTTGATTACAACTTGATGAGCAATGTCGAAGGTTTGCACGTTTTGGGCGAAGCCAACTTCTCCGACCACGGAGCCAACCGACTTGGGGCCAGTGCCTTGATGCAAGGTTTGGCCGATGGCTACTTCATTTTGCCCTACACGATTGGCGATTACATTGCTAGCGCCAAATTAGCTCCAGTTAGCACCGATCACCCAGCTTTTGCCGAAACTGAGCGCGAAGTAACCACGCGGCTCAAGCAATTGCTCCAAATCAATGGCAAACGCAGCGTCGATGATTTCCATCGCGAGCTGGGCAAAGTGATGTGGGATTACTGTGGCATGGCGCGGAATGATGCTGGTTTACGCACCGCTTTAGAACGCATTCCCCAAATCCGCGAAGAATTCTGGCGCGATTTGCGCGTACCAGGCAGCGGCGAATACTTCAACCAAGAGTTGGAAAAAGCCGGACGTGTGGCCGACTTCCTCGAATTTGCTGAATTGATGTGCCACGATGCGCTAATGCGTACCGAATCATGTGGCGGTCACTTCCGCACCGAAAGCCAAACCGAGGATGGCGAGGCCAAACGCGACGACGAGAACTTTACCTTTGTGGCCGCTTGGGAATACAAGGGCGTTGGCACCAAACCAACCATGCACAAAGAAGTTCTCGAATTTGAAAACGTTCACCTTTCAACTCGTTCGTACAAGTAATCGCTGAGGTGCTTCAATGAAATTAAAATTGCACATTTGGCGACAAGATAACGCCAAAACAGCGGGCAAAATGGTCAGCTACGATGCCAACCACGTTAGCCCTGATATGTCATTTCTCGAAATGCTCGATGTGCTCAACCAAGAGTTGATCACCAAGGGCGACGATCCTGTAGCCTTCGACCACGACTGCCGCGAAGGCATTTGCGGTGCATGTTCGATGGTGATCAACGGGATTCCCCACGGGCCACAGCGGGCAACCACCACCTGCCAATTGCACATGCGCTCATTCAAAGATGGCGACGAAGTGTATATTGAGCCATGGCGTGCCGAGCCATTCCCTGTGATCAAAGACTTGGCCGTTGATCGCGCAGCCCTCGACCGAATTATCGCCGCTGGTGGCTTTATTTCGGTTGGCACTGGCTCGCCGCCAGATGGCAACGCGATTCCAATTTCCAAAGAAATTTCTGATTTGGCGATGGATGCGGCGGCCTGTATTGGCTGTGGCGCGTGTGTCGCTGCATGTCCCAACGGCTCGGCGATGTTGTTCACCGCTGCCAAGGTCTCGCACCTGAACTTGCTACCCCAAGGCGAGCCAGAAAAAGACCAACGGGTAATCAATATGGTTGCCCAAATGGATGCTGAAGGATTTGGCAATTGTACCAATTATGCCGAGTGCCAAGCCGCTTGTCCCAAGGAAATTAGCATTCAGTTTATCGCTAAGATGAACCGCGACCTCATTCGGGCCAAGCTGCGCGAAGGCAACAACGCTGGCTCTGGCAAAACTGGCGGGGCGTAAGCTCTAGGGATCGGTTGCTGGTAATCGGGGATCGGGCTGTTATTAGCTCGATCCCCGTTTTGATCCACGAAGGGCACGAAGGACACGAAGAATTGCAACCGCTAAAGAAGCAAAGTGCCTGAAAGATGATGAATTCTCGGTGTTATTGGCCTTCATCCCTCATCCCTCATCCTTGCATACTCTGCGCCTCTGGGTTAAAAATCTGACCCCTAACCACTGACACCTAGACCCTTAGCACTTTGCCCGCACTTTTTTTGATGGTGCTATAATAGGGTCATTGTATCGGCAATCGGACAACTGAAGGATGACGCAAGGTTATGCGTCGGATGGCTCACTGCATCCTGCGGTGAGCTTTTCATATATCCCAAGGAGGATAACCCCATGCCAATCGATTGGAGTGCTAAGTTCGCGTTTGAAGGGCTGACCTATGATGATGTGCTGTTGATTCCAGCCTACTCGGATGTCTTGCCTTCGCAAATCGACGTTAGCACGTGGCTAACCCGCGAGATTCGTTTGAACATTCCAGTTGTCTCATCTGCGATGGATACGGTGACTGAAGATCGCATGGCAATTGCGCTGGCTCGCGAAGGTGGCCTTGGCATTATTCACAAAAATATGGCTCCTGCCCAACAAGCAGAATTGGTGCGGCGGGTCAAACGCTCAGAAAGTGGCATGATCACCGATCCCATTACCTTGCGCCCCGAACAAACCATCGGCGAGGCTTGGGAACTAATGAGCGATTACCATATTTCAGGGGTGCCGATTACCAGCGCTGCTGGCGAACTCGTCGGGATACTTACCAACCGCGATTTGCGCTTTGAGACCGACCCCAGCCGCAAAATCAGCGAATTGATGACCAGTGAAGAATTGGTAACCGTGCCAGTTGGCACAACCCTCGAACAAGCCAAACAAGCCTTGCATCAACACCGGATCGAAAAAGTTTTGGTGGTTGATGAACATGGCAAGCTCAATGGGCTGATCACGGTCAAGGATATTCAAAAGCAGATCGAACATCCTAACGCATCCAAAGATGCTTATGGCCGCTTGCGAGTTGGTGCTGCCGTCGGCGCTTCGACCAGCGAACTAGAGCGGGTGCGCTTGTTGGTTGAGGCTGGGGTTGATGTAATTGCGGTCGATACTGCTCATGGTCACTCCAAAGCCGTGCTTGACGCAATTGCTCGCATCAAACAACAATACCCTGAGCTGCAAATCATTGGCGGGAATGTAAGCACTGGCGAAGGTGCTCGTGCCCTGATCGAACACGGCGCTGATGCAGTTAAGGTCGGACAAGGACCGGGATCGATTTGTACCACTCGGGTGGTATCAGGTGCGGGGATGGCTCAAGTTACGGCGGTGATGGAGTGTGTTAAAGCCGCTGAAGAAGCCGGCGTGCCAATCATTGCTGACGGTGGGATCAAGTATAGTGGTGATGTGGCCAAAGCGCTTGCTGCCGGCGCACACACGGTTATGCTGGGTGGTTTATTGGCTGGTACTGATGAATCGCCAGGCGAGATGATTCTCTACCAAGGCCGCTCGTTCAAATCGTATCGTGGCATGGGTTCGATTGGTGCGATGCAGCAAGGCAGCAGCGACCGCTATTTCCAAAGCAATCAGCCTGCTCGCAAGTTGGTGGCCGAAGGCATTGAAGGGATGGTTCCCTACAAGGGCGCACTTGCCGATACCATTTATCAATTGGTCGGTGGTTTGCGCTCAGGTATGGGCTATGTTGGGGCGCATAATGTCGATGAATTGCGCAAGAATGCCCGCTTCTCGCGGATTTCGCCAGCTGGTTTGGCCGAAAGCCATCCCCACGATGTAACAATCACCAACGAAGCGCCCAACTACGAGCGGCGCGGCTAGAATTCGAAACAGCCCTGCTTCCAATTTCAAGGAAGCAGGGCTGAAATTTTAACCAACTTGAGCGCTATCGTTGCCAACAGCGGCTAAAGTTTCTTTTAAATGATGGCCTTCGTGCCAGATACAGCCGCCAGTTTGGGCAACTGGTGAAGCTGCCTCGCCACCCCAAGGCGCAACCATTGGGGCTGCTACTTGTTCAGGGGTAAAACTGGCAAGGGTATCTTTGATTTGCTGGCGCACGTTCGTCCATTGATCGAGTGCTTGTTCATAGTTAAGCTGGTTGCGTTCTGCGACGGTGCGACCATTGAAAGCATTGAGCGCCGCTTCGCCTTCCAAATCGGGCATTTCGGTCAGGTAGCCTTGGCCGGCTTGATGTGCCTGCAAACCCTTCAAAAACTCTTCTTCCCAAATTGTAAGATGGCAAATAATGTTGGTGACCGTCCAAGGGCCATCAGCATAAACCACGGCATTGGGGTCGAGTGCTCCAAATTTGGTTTGGTTGGCAACCCGATCAGCATCCAAAGCGGCGATCATTTCGGCAACAGTAGCGTTTTGCATCTGATACACACTCCTATAACAGAACGTATGTACGATTATACCTAACTAGCAGCTTGATCAACTCAGTCTAAAGGTTGAGTTATTTGCCTTGCCACTTTGCAGCGCGTTTTTCTAAAAAGGCGCTCGTCCCTTCCTTGACATCTTCGGTAACGCAAAGTTGGCCAAAGAGGCCATTTTCGTAGGCGATAGCATCGCGCAAGCTCATTTCAGCGCCACGATTGATTAAACGTTTGGCGAGAGCCGTCGCTAATGGGGCATTTTTGGCAACTTTGGCCGCCAATTTATGCGCTTGATCAAGCAATTCGGCAGCAGGCACGATTTTTTCAATTAAGCCAAGCCGTTGAGCTTCGCTGGCTGGAATCCGCTCGCCAGTGAGGACTAAATATTTTGCCACGCCAGTGCCAGCTAAACGTTGGACGCGCAAGGCTCCACCCCAACCAGGCACAAGCCCTAAACCAACTTCAGGCAAGCCAACCTGGGCTTGCTCGCTAGCGATGCGAATATCGCAGCCCAAGGCTAGCTCAAAGCCGCCACCAAGCGCAAAACCATTGATTGCTGCGATCGTGACTTGTGGCAATTCGCCCAGTTTCCAGAGCACATCGTGCAAGGCTTCCGACATTTGGCTACCTTGCAGCGAGCTTTCAATGCTATTGACCTCGCTAATATCTGCGCCAGCAACAAAAGCTTTTTCGCCAGCCCCAGTGATGATCAATGCTCGCACTTGGGTATTGTGGGCTAATTGCTCGACAGCTTGGCCTAATTCGCGAATGGTTGCGCTATTCAAGGCATTCAAGGCCTTAGGTCGATTAACCGTAATAACCGCAATTTGCTCGTTAATTTCAAACAGAATATTTTCAAATGACATGGAACCCCCTATATAAAGGATGAAGTTTGAGGGATAAAGGATGAAGTTTGGATCAAACATTATCCCCAGTTTTATATAACCAGCATAATTTATTTGATCGAAGCTGACTATATGCAAGGATGAAGGATGAGAAATGATGGTTGGAATTCTTCCAAATAGATGAATGAGCTATCAAGTATTTCATCCTTCATCCCTCATCCCTCATCCCTCATACTTATAAAAGCCTTGGCCCGATTTGCGCCCGAAATGGCCGGCGAGCACCATGCGGCGGAGCAATGGCGGCGGGGCGAAGCGTGGCTCACGGAATTCATCAAACATAATATTGGCGATCGAGTAGACCGTATCAATGCCCACAAAATCGAGCAAGGTTAATGGCCCCATCGGATGCCCACAGCCAAGCTTCATGCCTTCGTCGATGTCTTCTCGCGTGGCAACGCCGCTTTCAAGCAAGCGCACTGCATCAAGCAAAAATGGCACAAGCAGGCGATTGACAATAAATCCGGTGGTATCACTGGTGTTAATTGGGGTTTTGCCTAGAGCACGGGTAAATTCGTGCAAGCTGGCAATCGTTTCATCAGAAGTTGTCAGAGCACGAACAATTTCGACCAACTTCATGACCGGAACCGGATTGAAGAAGTGCAATCCAGCAAAACGATCGGGGCGTTTGGTCACTGCGGCCATTTCCATAATCGTTAGCGATGAGGTGTTGGAAACAAAAATTGTGCTGGGGGGACACAATTCATCGAGCGCGGTAAAAACTTCGCGTTTGGCTGGCAATTGCTCAACAATCGCCTCAATAATCAAATCGCAATCTGCCAAATCCTCGAAGCTGGTGGTGCCATACAAGCGGGCCAAGCTTGCATCGCGGTCGGCGGCACTGAGTTTGCCTTTACTAACATCCTTTTCCCAAATGGCGTTGATGCGATCCAAGCCTTTATCCAGCACGGCTTGATTAACTTCTCGCACAACCGTCATGAACCCTGCTTGGGCGGCAACTTGGGCAATGCCCGCGCCCATCAAGCCACAGCCAAGTACCCCGACTTTCGTGATCGCCATCGATCATCTCCTTGTGCTACAACAAGCAATGTATGCAGGCTATTATAGCCGACTTAGAATGCAGTGCGTCAGAGCAAGGCAAAAATCAAAGGGCAAAAGGCAAAAGGAGGGATCAGAGTCAGCAGTGACATCTGATCCTTGAGAACTGGCAGCTTGGCTAGTGTTGATGAATTGGGTTTGGTTGCCCTTTTGTATCTTCTGGTTCCTTGGTTGGCGATGGTGCTGGTGGCTCCTTCGTTGGTGCCGAGGTTGGCGGTGGCTGGGTTGGGGGCACGTCAGTTGGTTTGACATCCCCTGGATCTTTCGTTGGCACAGGTGCGGTTGGTTCGCGCACGACGCTTGGCGTGGCGGTTGGTAGCCCAATAACCGGGATTTCGGTTGGCGCTGGCAGATCGGTTGGCTGCATGGTTGGTGGCGGTACATCAGTTGGTGCTGATGTAGGCACCGGCGGCACATCGGTCGGCACATCAGTTGGGACTGACGTGGCGGTGGCAGTTGGTTTGATCACCGGTGGGGGAACCCGTGTCGGTTTGGCAGTTGGCCATGGAGTGCTGGTTGAGGTTGGTAAAACAACCTCAGTTGGTTCCTGCGTAGGAGTATGCGGCTTGGGTGGTATTTTGGGGTTGTTAACGTGTGGCACATCGGTTGTATTAGGAGCCAAAGCTGGCTGATGAACTGTAGTTGGGCCAAATGTAGCTTTAGCTTGGGCGGTTGGGCTAACGGTTGTATTTGCTACATCAACCCGTTGGCGACTTTGATCAAGCGTCTCAATCAGATCATGATGTTTGATATCGTCGATTGGATTTTCTGCGGGAATAATTGCAATGGTTGTTTGCAGTTGCTGATTGACTTGGCTCAATTTGCTACGCCGTGGGTCATTCGTATGAGTCGGCGCAAGTGCCAGTTCAATAGATTGGGTTTCGTTGACCACTTCATCAAGCAATTCAGATGGCACTGGTTTATTTAATGCTACCAAGCTGGCAATCTCTTGCTGGCGTTCGTTGACCAGATCGATCCGTGCAGTTAATTGCTCAGCACTGGGCGTAAACACCAGGCTGATCGATTCACTCCAGCGTTTGATACCATACAAACTATCGCCTGGCAAGGCGCTAGCCGAGGCCGATAACACCAAATTACCACTTAAACTCATCAAGAATAGGATTGTTGCGGTCGCCCAAACCCAGCGTTGAGTTAATAAGCGCCGCCGTGGTTTAGGCTTTGGGGCAGTTTGAGCGCGATAGTGTTGCGCTAAACGCAGAAAATCAGCTTGCGCATGGCTTGCTCGCGCCGGCATAGTTGGTGAATTGACCCGTTGTAATTGAATTAATGGATTAATTAATTGTTGGATAGCCTCAGCGTGGTGAGGATACTGCTGGCAGAGTGTTTCGAGGCTGGCCCCGTTTTGCCATGCATCAATAATCATGTGGCTCAAATTATCGTTCATTAGTCCCCCACTGGTCGAAGTAATCGACCCAGCGCGTTAAGTGCCCGATGCTGTAATGCTTTGATAGCACCTTCGCTACGACCAGTGATTTGCGCAACATCACGTATACTCCGATCTTGCAGAAATCGCAGTATGATCACTTCAGCTTGCTCATCGGTGAGTTGCTGCAATGCCGCATAGAGTTCAGCATGATCCAACGATTCTAACGATTGTTGATCTGGCCCGTCGGCAGGATCAACGACACTTTCCACAAGGGTTTCTTGTTTGCGCCGCCCTTGACGACGTAAATGATCAACCACCCGATCATGGGCAATCCGATACAGCCATGAGGCGATGCTCCACCCTTGATAATTGAATGAAGCTAAGCCTTCGAGCATCTTGATAAACACATCGGCGCGAATATCTTCGGCTGTCTCGCGGTCGCCGATGCGATAGTAAATATAACGAAACAACGCGGGCGAATATGATTCGTAAAGAAATTGCAGCACTGCATGATCATATGCTTTGGCGCGTTCGATAATTTCTTGATCGCTGAGAGACTCGAACAAAACGAGCGTCCCCTTTCAATGTATACCGTCTGAAGGGTCAATTTGTTACGGTTGAATTGGCACCGTTTTTGACCATTCATCCCCATGGTACAATAGCTTGCGTCTCAGCGTGGAGTCACCCCTTGTCGATGGTGCTTGCTCCTGCTAATGTGCTGCTCAGCTGTCATTCATGTAGATCACAAAGGAGTGTTCATGGCATCGTCAGTGGCCCTGCCAACGTTTCAATCAACCGCCCGATTATACCGTTGGTTGATTCAACCTGGTGCTGAAGTAGCAGCAGGCCAGATTGTAGCGTTGGTTGTTGATGCACACGCTGAATGGGCGCTTCCAGCACAGCAAACTGGAACGGTTGCGGCATTATTAGTTAATGAGGGAGCCACCCTCGATGCGACTACTCCATTATTACAATTTGTTGAAATGGTGTCAAAACGCCAACTTACTGTCACCCCACTGGCTCGTTGCATTGCCGAGCGCCATCAACTCGATTTAAGCACAATTAGCGGGACGCTCGCCGATGGGCGGGTGGGCAAACGCGATATTCTGGCCCATTTGCCCGATGCTGCCCCAACCCTAGCTGAGCCAACCGAGCAACTCGCTGCACCAGCCGATGGGTTTTGTGTCGCCGAACAGATGGGCAATGCTTTTGCCCAATCTGAGCAAGTAATTGTTGTTGCTGCTCCCAAAAGCCCGCCAACCAGCCAAACAACGCCGCAAGCAAGCACGCTTCAGCCGTGGACTGAGGCCCAACACCAGCAAATTCAGTTGCGCCAATTTGCCGCCGCCAGCATTCCCCAAGCCTATTGCTCACACGCCATCAGCCTCGATCGGTTTGCTGCAACTGAATTAACTGCACATTTATTGTTAGCAACAATTCAGGTCTTGCAACGTCATCCATTATTACGCAGCGTTTGGGCCGCTGGTGATCGTTTGGAACGCGCTAGTTTGCATATTCATGTTGAACATCCTTTGGGTCGCTGTAGCATTCCATTCGCCGCTGATCTGAATTTGCGTGGTTTGCAACGGGCATTAACCAGCCCAACTACTGAGCAAGCTGGGGCGTTTAGCTTTATCCAGAGTGCGGTGAATTTGTGGAGTGCTGCGCCGATCACCTACGGTCAATCGGCGACATTGCATATTGGGGCTACTCGCAAGGTGTTGGTTGGCGAGGCATTGCAAATTAGCCAACAAGCAATCGCCACGCTCAGTTATGATACTCGTTTGATCAGTGATACTGCTGCCGAAGCCTTTTTAGCGGATCTCGCTAAAGCACTGGCTTAATTTAACGATTGAACGGCAATCGCATCGGCCCAAGTTAACGTGCCAGGCATGGCGCTAAGCCCAATCCGGCCAATTTGGCCTGGCTCAAACCAAAAATCGCCCAAACTGAGCCAACTACCAGCATGCTTGGCCTGTTCGATCACAATTTCGCTCATGCCATCGCTATGGGCAATCCGATAATGGGCCGTGCCAGCCTTGGTCGCAGCGTTGGGAATAAAGACCAATACGCGATAACGACCCGCTTGGGCGATCCATGGCCGCCAAAGCGTTTGACCACCAGTGCGTGTCCAATGTGAACCATTGAAATTGCCTGCAGAATCCGCTTGCCAGCTACTACCATACCGTGTGGTTGTGGCTGGATCACTATCATCAGCCAAACTGCTCATGGCTGGTTGATTACAACTATCGACCTGATCCAGCCATAACCAACGACTGCTGGTTCCACCTGGATGCGCAGCCCATGGATCGGGCAAGGTGTTACACCAGCCAGCAGGGTCAGTATCGCGACCCAAGCGCTGAATGCTCAAATGGAGATGATCATTAACGCTACAACCAGTTTGGCCAATCAGCCCCAGTAATTCCGATTGAGCCACCTGCTGGCCTGCTTGCACATCAACCCGCCCCAAATGCCAATATGCGCTGCGATAACCATTAGGATGCTGAACCACTACCACGCCTGCTGGTGTAGCACAGCCACTATCAATCCAGCCCGCAAACAGCACTGTGCCCGCTGCCACAGCCAAAATCGGGCTATCGGCGGGCAGATCATAATCCCAGCCATTATGCCCGTCGTAGCCCAACTCGAAACTTAAACCATTGCCAAGCATCGTGCCATCGGCGTTAATCAAAGGATATTGATGGTCGAATTGGGCAATTGGATGATTGGCGGCATTAAATGGCGTGACCATAAACGGCTGATCAATGACTGGATTGTAGATTGGCTGACGCGGATCGCCCATAATCGGCGTTACTTGCGCAACCCATGACTGGTTGCCAACACCCAACAATTGTTCAAGCTCAGTTTGATTATGGGTTTGCGCCAATACCCGTAACAAACTGGCATTCGCGAGATCGAGTGGTTGTTCAGCTGACCACCAGCCACCATGCTGAAGCTGAAAGGTATTGGTTAATGGTTGGCTTAAACCTTCGCGTAATTCTAGCGTTGCCCAAAGCACTTGTTGCGGAAAGCCTGTTTCGGGGCCGCCAAACGCCTGTTCAAACCCTGGCGAATTGGCAGCATCGTGATTAATTGCCAACAAACTCACTAAAACCAGTGGATTAATATTCCAGCGCAAGGCTTGGCCTGTGATGATATTAGCAGCATCTTGTTGGATGCCATTACCCACATCAAAAGTTTGCTTAGCCAAGGTGGGCCAATATTTAGCCAGCAACCTAGCAATAGTTTGGGCATCGCCATAGCGAGCATCTTGCAACCGTACCGGATCGATCAGCAAGGGCAATTGGCGTTGTTCAGCGGCGCTGCCAATGCCTGCACCTTGGGGTATTGCAGTTGAACTTGGCTCTTCGATTGCTGGGTTTGTGCTAGGTTGGCTATTTGGCTGTGGATCAAACACGCTTGGCAAGAGCAAGGGCACTGGCAAAAGCAGACATAAATCAAGCAACAACAGCAATAACAATGGCTTAGGTAAGCCACGATCAAAACGCCAGGCACGTTGCAATGATCGATTAGGGCTGAGTGAATGGCGGGCCATAGACCAAACTCCTGCATACAAAAACTGCTGTTAGCCTAGCCTGCCAAGCTGCAAAATACTACCCACCGAGATTAACAACTGATGTCAGGCGTTATGAAAGGATGAATTATGAATTATGAGGGATGAAGGTTTAATGCCGAGGCACAATAGAGTATGTGGGGCTATGGAACAATCTTTGGGCAATTTGTGGATTAACGTTTAACGCAGAGGCGCAGAGGACGTATGGCTATGGGGCTATGGGCTATCAGAACAATATTCGGGCAATTCGTCGATTAACGCAGAGGCACAGAGAAATATTTAATTCTCTGCGCCTCTGCGTTAACGTTATTTAATTATTGGCAAGCGTTAACTCCTGATCCCCAAACCCCGATCCCTGATCCCTAACTACTTTACAATCAACTCAACTTCGATATTGCCACGGGTCGCGTTGCTATAAGGGCAAACCGTATGGGCTTTTTCAACCAAGGCTAAGGCTGTTTCGCGCTCGACCTTAGGCAAATCGACGGTCAAAGTGACGGCCAAACCATAGCCACCTTGGGCATTAGCTCCAAGGCTGACCGTGCCTGTCACGCTTGAATCAGTTGGATCGGCTTTGGCATGTTTGGCGACCAAACTCAAGGCACTATGAAAGCAAGCAGCATAGCCAGCGGCAAACAATTGCTCAGGGTTGGTCGCGCCACCAGGCCCACCTAACTCTTTGGGCGAGGCAAGATCGAGCGTCAAGCTACCATCGGGTGCAGTTACTTGGCCCGTGCGTCCACCAGTTGCCGTCATTGTGGTCGTATATAAGGTTTTAAGCGCCATATCATCAATCTCCAAAACACACTAGATTTATATTGATACCAATTGTATTGTGTGCAATATAATTTGTCAATAGCTAATTTTCATGCTACGGTGCTTAGGTCACACAAACAGGAGGCCAGCAATGAATTTGGAACAACAGGGCTTGTTATTGGAGCAGCAATTGTGCTTCGATGTCTATGCGGCCTCACGAGCGATCAACAAGGCCTATCGACCACTTTTAGAAACCTTGGGCTTAACCTACCCACAATATTTGGTGATGTTGGTGCTGTGGGAGCACGAAGCTCAGACTGTCAAGCAGCTTGGCGAACAATTACAACTCGATTCGGGCACGCTCTCACCATTGCTCAAACGGCTGGAAAGTGCGGGCTTTTTGCAGCGCCAACGCCGTGCCAGCGACGAGCGTGAAGTCGAAATTCAATTAACTGAGGCAGGCCGCGCCTTGCGTCAACAGGCCAGCAATGTACCAGCCTCGATTTTTCAAGCAATTGGCTTAAGCGCTGCTGAATATCTCCAGCTTAAGCATTTGTTACGTCAAGTGATGGCTTCAGTTGAAGCAAATCACCCTGATTAGAGCTGGTTAGTTTCTGATAAACTTCATTCAATCGATCATGGTCACCACCCCTCCCCCCCGCCTCAAGGCGGGGAACGTAGGTGGTTTTCATCCCCCCTGCACCCGCTAAAGCACAATTAGTGGATAGCTATCGCACAATATTTAAATCTTCAAGGGCATGTTTGAAGAAGCACTTTTGACCTAAATAACCTTGCCCCTACGATCAAACCATCTATGGTATAATCAAGGCCCGTACTGATGATATTCAGTGCGGATTTTTTATTTAACGCGGAGCACAGTAAATGACGAAGTATATTTTCGTGACGGGTGGCGTAGCTTCATCGGTGGGCAAGGGAATCACCGTGGCCTCGCTGGGCCGTTTGCTGAAAAGTCGTGGCATTAGCGTTTCAATTCAAAAACTTGATCCATATATCAATGTTGACCCTGGTACGATGTCGCCCTACCAACATGGCGAGGTCTTTGTGACCGAAGATGGCGCTGAAACCGACCTCGATTTGGGCCACTACGAACGCTTTATTGATGAAAATTTGTCCCGCGTTAATAACATTACAACCGGCCAAATTTATTCTTCAGTGATTCAAAAAGAACGCCGTGGCGATTTCCTCGGTGGCACGATTCAAGTTATTCCGCATATCACCAACGAAATTAAAAGCCGCGTGGCTTTGGTAGCCAAAAATACCAGTGCTGATGTGGTAATTGTCGAAATTGGTGGCACAGTCGGCGATATTGAAAGCCTGCCCTTCCTCGAAGCCATTCGCCAAATGAAAAAAGATGTGGGTCGCGATAATGTGATCTATATTCATGTCACATTGTTGCCCTATCTCCAAGCCAGCGGCGAACTCAAAACCAAGCCAACCCAACACTCAATCGCCGAATTGCGCCGCGTAGGCATCTCGCCAGCAGTGGTGTTATGTCGCTCCGATTTGCCTGTTGATGATGATATTCGTGAGAAAATCGCGCTGTTTGCTGATTTACCCAACGAGGCTGTGGTAGCTCTCCCAACCGTCGATTCGATTTATGAAGTGCCATTGGTGCTTGAGGAAGCAGGCTTAGGCGATTTAATTATCGAACGCTTGGCTTTGGCTGCTCAGCCCGTTCAGCTCGATGAATGGCGCTCGTTAGTTGAGCGCATCAAACAACCCAAACGCCATACCACCGTGGCGATTGTAGGCAAATATGTGGAGTTGCGCGATGCCTATATGAGCGTCGCCGAATCGGTGCGCCACGCTGGTTGGGCACAGGATATTCAAGTTGATATCAAATGGGTCTCATCGGAAGAACTTGAAGTGGCTGATCCAGTAACCATGCTTGGCGATGTCCAAGGAATCATTGTGCCTGGCGGCTTTGGCTATCGCGGGGTCGAGGGCAAAATTCGGGCTGTGCGCTATGCTCGCGAAAACAAAATCCCCTTCTTGGGGCTTTGTTTGGGCATGCAATGTGCCACAATTGAATTTGCCCGCTTTGCCTTGAATGCGCCCGATGCCAACTCAACCGAATTTAACCCCAACACCAAACTGCCTGTGATCGACTTTATGCCTGATCAGTTGGATATCAGTGATAAGGGCGGGACAATGCGCTTGGGCGTTTATCCATGTATTTTAGCGCCCGACACCAAAGCTGCTAAAGCATATGGCCGTGAATTGGCCTTGGAACGCCATCGCCATCGCTTTGAGTTTAACAACAAATATCGCAAAGCCATGGAAGCAGCCGGCTTTGTCATCAGCGGTCACTCACCTGATGGTCGTTTAGTCGAGATTGTTGAGTTGCGCGACCATCCTTGGTTTGTGGCTTCGCAATTCCACCCTGAGTTCAAATCGCGCCCGAACAATCCGCATCCATTGTTCCGCGATTTTGTGCAGGCAGCCTTGGAACAAACCGCCGAATAAAAGGCAAAAAGAACATAGAAATTGGAGAACGGTTGTGGGGGATCGGGCTAGCAATAGCCTGATCTTCATTATTTAAGGATAAAGGATGAATTATGAGGGATGAAGGCCAAATCAAATAGGACATAGAGCCTAAAATAATCCTTTGTGATCTTCGCTTCCTTTGCGGTTTCAGCCCTTCGCATCATTTATAGATCAAGGCAGATGCCTGATCGCTATGCTCTATGCTCTATGTTCTTTACTCAGCCTAATGGCTTAGAAATTTCCGCCCGACGACTGATGCAAGCCTGATTAACAGCGCTTATAGTTAGCCCATCACCAAATTAGATTCGATTGCAGCATAGGAAAGGAACGAGCACCATGCGACGGCTACTCACCAATCCACAACCAAAACGCCAGTCAAGCACACATTACTCGCCAATAGCCCACATTTGTGGCTCATTGCGTAATGTAGATTTAGGCTATGGTTTTGCTGGCGAGATGAGTTGGACGAAGGATGGATGGCGACCAATAGTGTGACGCGTACTGACACACGCTAATGCTAAGGTCGTCACAGCAGTGACGACTATTTTGTTTTAGCTAGAGGTTTGCTCATGACGCTCGAAGATCCTACCCGCATTGATATTGTTGCGGGTTCACTCGACCCCGCCCGCCCTGGGTTGGATTTATGGGTCGTAGACAACGGCTCAGTCGCTGATGACAGCCTCCGCTATCGTTTGCTGATTGCGAAAGTCTTGATCTATGCCAATTATATTGCCAGCCCCATGTTTACTGTTCAACATCCTAAGATTAAACGTTCCGATGTTTTGATTCGGGTAGTTTGCTTAACTGCTCCAACCAAAACGATGCGCGACGTAACAGGGATTGTTTCTTGGTTTGATCAAACCTTGCGTGTGCCGGTGGTGGTAGAAGATGCTGCCAAAGTTGCCAAGCGCTTGGATGCTTGCCAAGGCGAAGTGCGCCGCTATGTGCGTAAGGTATTGGAATTGGCGCAAATTGAGACAGCGCCCGAACCAACTTCCTGGCGTTTACCATGGCGCGGAAAAGCTAAAAAAACCGCTTGAGGGAGAGAACGAGCCGAGCAGGATCAACGTATAGGTTGAGGTATCGCTAGCCAATGATCGATTTCAACATCAAGGGGTTAGCGCTTGTGGGAGAGAATCAACAAGTTGGCGAGGTGAAGTATTTACGATTTAGCCAGCTTCCTCGCCAGCTTGTGGGAGACAAGTGAGAGTTTGCTGAGGTGCTTGTGGGACATACTTCGCTCATTCCGAAGTTCCACGCCTTTTCCTCAGCAGCCCTGAACGTTCAGCATACCGATTGAAGGAGTCGTATGCCGCTACCAAAGGAACCAAACAATGTTAATGTGGCGAATGCGGGCTTTAATCAGCCGCTTCTTGGAACCCTTGTAACACGATGGTAGTCTAGTAATAGATCTCGATCGACGAAGGCTGTAACCGCGAAGAACGCGAAGGGCACGAAGAAGGGTTTTAGGCAGATGGCTAGTGGCTATCGGAAAATTTGCAGGTTTGGTACGTGTGCTTGGGATGGAAAACGTTACCGATCCCCAGTCCCTGACCGCCGAACTATAAACATGAGCACATAGTTTAACGGCAGAACAACAGGATGTGCTTCGGCACAGTACTTCGACAACTCTTCCTCAATCTGAGGTGATCGTGGGAGTTACTTCGTTAGCCTGACGTATAGGTTCGATTCCTATTGTGCTCACCTACATTGATCCACGAATGCTATAACCGCGAAGGGCACGAGGGCGAGGGATATAGGCTGATGGCCAGTGGTTATCGGGAGATTTGCAGGTTTAGCAAGCGTGCTTGGGATGGAAAACGTTACCGATCCCCAGCCCTCGACCGCCGATCTCTAAACGTGAGCATATAGTTCAACGGCAGAATACCAGGAGTGCTTCGGCACGGTGCTTCGACAGCTTTTCCTCAATTTGAGGTGTTTGTTGGAGTTACTTCGTAAGCCTGGTGGTATAGGTTCGATTCCTGTTGTGCTCTCCAAATGTGATCGACGAAGGCTGTAACCGCGAAGAACGCGAAGGGCACGAAGAAGGGTTTTAGGCTGATGGCTAGTGGCTATCGGAAAATTTGCAGGTTTGGCAAGCGTGGTTGGGATGGAAAACGAACTGATCCCCAGCCCCTGACCCCCGACCCCTCTATATAAATTTCGGGCCTATAGCTCAGTTGGTAGAGCAAACTGCTTCTGCGTCAACTTCCTCGTTCGCGAGGTGATAGTAGGGGCTACTTAGGTCGCAGGTTCGAGTCCTGCTAGGCCCGACCTATTGTGACACCATGGTCTAGTCGAATCAGCTGTGATGTAGTTGCCCAAACCAATTCACAGCGTTTGATCCGCAAGCGTGATTCGGGCTAGGCCATGGTTGCTTTGTTGAGAAGAGTTGTTTCCTACCTTATGACTTGGAGGTGGCTATGAACATTGTTCGCCGCCTGTTTGCTCGCACGCCTGATGCAGCACATGGGCTTAACCACGAGGGCTTTCCTACCTATCAACGCAGTTTGGCTGAACGTTATGTGCAAAGCTTGTTGACCAATACCATTGGCTCAACCTTTTACGCCTCACAAGGTAGCAATTATGCCTTGGCCTTGGAGTTGCACCAAACGATATTGGCCCATGATCCAGTGTTTGCTGCGAAAGCCTTGGTGTATGCTCGCGAACAAGGAACCATGCGCCTTCAGCCAATTATCGGCTTGGTTGTGCTATCAACTGTCGATTTGGGCTTGTTTCGTCAAATTTTCAAGCGCATTATTCTCACACCAGGCGATTTGCAAGATTTTGTGCAAATTGTGCGTTCGCGTCAGATTCGGCATGGCATGGGTCGGGCAATCAAGCAAACAATCAACGAATGGTTGCTTAACTTGAGCGAATATCACGTAATTAAATATGGTGGCACGAATTCAGGCAGCATGACCTTGCGTGATGTGCTGCGCCTAACCCGCCCGCAACCTGTCGATGATCGCACTAATGCCTTGTTTAGCTATTTGATTGATCGTGAGCGCTGGCGCACAACCTGGGCTGAGCAAGCGCCCACGCTGTTGCCGCAAATCGCAGCGGTCGAGCAACTTAAGCGCACGAGCGATCCGACTGAGCAGCGAGCGTTGGTTGAGACTGGTCGTCTGCCCTACGAAATTGTCACAGGTACGGGCAAGCCAGATTTGGCAATGTGGCGAACGTTGATCGAGCAAATGCCCTATTTGGCCTTGCTACGCAATTTGGCCAGTTTGCAACGGTCGGGCGTGTTCCACGACGCGGCGATGGTTGAATATGTGGTTGGGCGTTTGAGCGACCTTGAAGCCTTGCGCCGTGCCAAGATTCTGCCATTTCGTTTGCATGCAGCTTGGTTAGCTTTCACGCCACTGAGCGAGCAGGAAAAGCTGATTCAGCAAACGCTTGAGCAGATGCTTGAAATGGCCTTCGTCAACATGCCCGAAATTCCTGGGCGGGTCGTGGTTGCCCCGGATGTTTCTGGTTCGATGCGCGGCTCCATCAATCCTAAGTCGCAAGTACGTTATGTCGATGTTGCAGGCATTTTCGCTGGATCACTCTATCGCAGCAACCCAACCGCCCAACTGCTACCTTTTAATACCAGCATTGTTCAGATGGAGACGTGGCGCGAAACCAAATTGATGTGGCTGACAAAGCAAATTACGGCCAAACTTGGTGGTGGCACAGCAGTTTCCGCTCCAATCTCGCATTTGTATGATCGCCGCGAGGTGGTCGATGTAGTAATTGCAATTACCGACAATGAGGAATGGGCAAGTGATAGCTATGGTGGCACAAGTTTTGTCAGCGTTTGGCGCAAATATCTGGCCGAGGTTAACCCCAAGGCTCAAGCATTTTTGATCACGATTGCGCCCTATCCGCACGCGGTTGCCCCGCCCGATGAGCCAAATGTGAGCTTTATTTTTGGCTGGGCCGAGCATGTGCCAGCCTATATCGCCCAAAGCTTGCTTGGCTACGCCGATCAGCTGAGCACGATCGAGCAGATTACCCTTTGATCACGGCCTATGCCAGCAATCCCTGTAGCACAATTCTACAGGGATTGCTGCATTTAAAGCGATTTTTCGTGTATGATTAACCAATGCAACGGCTCATCAATCGGGCTATGCACGACAACTAGCATGCAATGAGGCATGACTGCTATCAATGTTGATGGCGCTAGCAGAAACCAATTGGTGTGAATATGCAGACAGAACATTCCGATCTCCTTCCCCGTTACACCACTGCTCTAATTGGGCGTGATGCTGAAACTGCTGAAATTAGAGCTTTATTGGCCCAAGGTCAGCGGTTAATTAGTTTGGTTGGGGCAAGCGGCGCGGGCAAAACCCGTTTGGCTGTTGATTGTGCCCGTTTATATGCCGACCAATTTGTTGGTGGCTGTTTTTTTGTTTCGTTGGTACCGATTCGGGCGGCGGGCTTGGTGCTAGCAACGATTGCCGAAAGCCTCGGTATCGCTCCCACTACCGATCAACCATTGCTCACCACGATTGCCGACCATTTTCCACATCAACCTAGCTTGTTAATTCTCGATAATATTGATCATGTGGTCGAGGCTGCTTCGGATGTGCAAGCTTTAGTAGCAGCCGTACCGCAATTAACCATTTTGGTCACGAGCCAAGTGGCCCTAAACGTGGCTGCTGAAACGATCTATCGGGTACCCTTGTTGAGTGTGCCTGCCGAAGATGCTCGCTTGAGCGCCAGCGAAATTTTGCAATATGGCGCTGTGCAATTGTTTAGCGAACGCTTGCGGCGGTTGCAGCCAATGCTCAAAGTCGATCAACCACAGGCTCAAGCGATCGCCGAAATGTGTCGTTTGGTGCAGGGCTTGCCCTTGGCCGTTGAGCTCGTCGCTAGCCATAGCCGCAGTTTGCCGCCCTCGGATTTAGTACGAATGGTGCGGCATCACTTGCGCTTGGGTGCGGCTATGATCGACAAAAATAGCACCATGCAGCGCAAAGAAATTTTGTGGCCAGTGCTCGATTGGTGCTATCGCCTGCTTTCACCAACGCTGCAAGTGTTGTTTATTCGCTTGGGGATTTTTCGCGGCAGTTGGACGCTCGAATCGGCTGAAGCGATTTGCGCGGGAATTCCCGACGTACCGATCAATGTGGTCGAAGGCTTACAAACCTTGGTCGATAAATCGTTGGTACAGCTTGAAACTCTGCCCAACGGCGACCATCGTTATCTGATGCTTGATGCGGTGCATTCGTATGCTGAAGGTCGTTTGCAACGTCGCCGTGAAGCGAATCACTTGCAACGATTGTATAGCTCGTACTTTACCCATTTGGCGGAGAGTGCCGAAAAACCCTTGCTTGGAGCCGATCAGCCGCTGTGGATGGCCCGCTTGCAAAGTGATATTTACAACTTACGCTCGGTGCTCGATTGGGCGGTTGAGCAACATCCCGCCACAGCCTTGCGGATTGCTGGCTCGTTGTGGTTGTTTTGGTTTACCAAAGGCTATGCCCAAGAAGCGCGGATCTGGATTCGTCAAGCATGGCGGCGTGAGCACGAAATTGAGCCTGTCGTTCGCGCCAAAGCAGCGATTGCCGCAGGCATTTGTGCCCAATATTTCGCTGATCATGCTGATGCAACGTTATGGTATGAGCGTGGTCAAGCCTTATTCAAGCAAGTTGGCGATACCTTTGGCGAAACCCGCGCTTTGCATAATTTGTCATCACTAGCCTATCAACAACGCTATTATCAAAAAGCAGTGGAGCTTGGCGAGGATGTGGTGGCACGTTGGCAAGCCATGGGCGATAGCTCTGGCGAAGCTGCCGCCTTGAGCAATTTGGCTAGCTCCTACACTGGTTTGGGCCGTTTCGATGATGCTGAACGTTGCTATCAACAAAGCTTACAAATCAACCGCAGCCTTGGCAATCAAGTTGGCATTATTCTTTGCCAAAGTGCCCGCGGCTGGCTGGCTTGCGCTATTGGCGATTTGGAATTAGCTCAAGAGGCACTGGAAGAATCGCTCAATCTAGCCCTGCAAAACGATGCTCGCAACTTAATTCCTGGTTCGCAAAGTGCATTGGCTAGAGTTTGGTATAAAAAAGGCCAAATCCAACGGGCTTTCGAGCTTTTGCGGCCCGTTTTTGATATCCAAGCTCAATTGCAAAATTTGGAGCAATCGGGTGAAGAGATGATCACCCTCGCCGCGATTTTGGCTGAACACTATCCAGCCTTAGCCCAACAAGCGCTTGGGTTTGCTGAACACATGCAAGATCCTTATAATGAAGAACTTCGGCCTGATCCGGCAACGCTGCTCTTTTTCAAGCAAACTGCCGAGCGGGTGAGCCATTTTGCGGGGCAAGTTGCAGCTCCATCAACCCTGCCAACAATTAGCGAATTTCTCGATTTAGTCGATCAAACGGTTGATCCACGAGTTTTGGGCTAGTTGGGAAGCGGGGAGTTTTAACCATCAAGGCAAATGAGGCTATCGACTTTTGGCAGTGATGATCGTTTAGGAAACCAATGATTGTTCCGCTAGCCTTTAGTCAATAGCCTCAAAACCTCATGTCACTACGTTAAATGGTAGTCCCAAAGTTTGGCCTAATTTAATAAGGAAACTCTGATGATGCGACAGATTGGGCGCTGGACAGGCTTAGCAGTGATCATAGGCATTGCTGCAGGCCTTGCTAGCGCCTTTTTTTTAGTTAGTTTGGCTTGGGTGACCAGCCTGCAAACCAACAACTGGTGGTTATTGCTCAGTTTGCCGTTGCTTGGTGGCGTGGTGACATGGCTCTATCAGCGTTTTGGCACGAGCGTGGCGGCGGGCAATAATCTGATCATTGAACAACTGCATAACCCTGATTCGGCGGGAATTCCCTTACGCATGGCTCCGTTGGTGTTGCTCGGAACCTTGTTGACCCATCTTGGTGGTGGCTCAGCTGGGCGCGAAGGGACGGCAGTGCAAATGGGCGCGAGTTTGGCAGCGCGAATTGGGTGTTGGTGGCGCTTGCCCCAAGCTGAATGGCGCTTAGTAGTGATGATGGGCATCAGCGCAGGGTTTAGTAGCGTCTTTGGCACGCCGATTGCCGGCACAATTTTCGCCATGGAAGTGCTGGCATTTGGCGTTTTGCGCTACGAAGCGTTATTACCATGTTTGGTGGCAGCCTTGGTTGGCGATGGGGTGGTGCGTTGGCTAAATGTTGCGCATAGTCATTATCATGTGGCCGATGTGCCCGATTTGAGCATGATCTGGGCGATTTTAGTTGGAGCAGGAATTTGCTTTGGCTTAGCTAGCAGTGCCTTTGCGATCTGGACTGAATTGGTACAAACGTGGTCACGGCGTTGGTTGCCCAACCCAATTTTTCGGGCAATGGCTGGCGGTGGGCTGATTGTAGGTATTAGCTTTTTGTTGAATACTCGTGATTACAATGGGCTAAGTTTGCCGTTGTTGGCGCAGGCTTTCGAACCAAAAGGCGTTGTATTTTGGGCTTTTGCGCTCAAATTATTATTAACTGGCTTGACCTTGGGCGTGGGCTTTAAAGGTGGCGAAGTAACGCCATTGTTTGTGATTGGCGCGACGCTTGGCTCAGCTTTAGCCCCATTATTTGGTGTGCCAACTGATTTGTTGGCGGCATTGGGCTTTATTGCAGTGTTTGCCGGGGCTGCTAATACCCCGATTGCTTGTGTTTTGATGGGAGTTGAATTATTTGGCTCGGCTTTGCTTGGGCCTTTGATGCTCACAACCTGCATTGCCTACGCTATTTCGGGCCATCGCGGAATTTACGCAGCCCAACGGGTTGGCTTAGCCAAACGCCAGCATTTGGCACATCAAACTGGCAAGCGGCTTGATCAACTGGATGCTGATTAAAAAAATGAGGCCCGAACTCTAGCCTAGTGTCGGGCCTCGGCAGCGCTATTGATTTGCACACATCAATACGTTTAAACTATCACGTCAGTCCTAAGAGCGCTGGGTTTTTCCATTAAACTACGGCCCCAAAGTTTGGCGGAGCTGGCTAGATTCGAACTAGCATCCAGCGGTATATGCATGATAGTGCTTGACTTGATGTTCAACAGCAAATACTGAATCTAGAGCGATAATCTGAATTTGAGTGGCTGTGTTAGCGCCTCTGCCAATTGGGCTACCCAGCCTAGGTTGGTGGCTGGGGGAGGATTCGAACCTCCACTTTCTAACACGACGTTTGCCGATTCAGCTTGAGCTTTAGTCTCAGCTTGCGCTCTTGCGCAGTGCTATTGTAGGCTAGGTTCCAGGTTTGGGCAATCGTGCTTTAGGCTGATTCACGCGTGGCTAGGGGTCAGGGATCAGGGGCTAGGAATCGATAGGGCAATCATGAAGGTTGTTTTGCCACAGATTGGCACAGATTTATTTGATTATGGTTTTGATCCACGAAGCACACGAAGGGGAGTTGGCTATCGGTTTGATTGTAACATCACAACATGTTCCGATAGCCTATAGCCTATAGCCATAACCTCTGATCCCTGGCCCCTAGCCTCTGACCCCTGCTCGATACAACTCAAAAGTACGTTGCAACATTGTTTGCAATTCAAATTGCTGTTGAATGCGTTGGCGAGCAGCTTGGCGACAGGCTTGATTTAATGATTGATCGCTGAGCATACGCCCAATTGACTGCGCCAGCGCAACACTTTGGCCTGGCTCAACCAATAGACCTTGGATTCCATCGCTGATTGCTTCGCGTGTGCCGTCGGTGCTGCTGGCAACAATTGCTTGCCCACTGGCCATGGCTTCGAGCAAGGCAAACGATAAGCCTTCGTACAGCGATGGCAAGACAAAAACATCAAGCGCGGCCAATGCAGCAGGCATATTGGCTTGCTGGCCAACAAAATGAATCTGCTGCGACTTTGGTAGTTGTTGGGCAGCTTGGCGTAATTCGTCAGCTAAATCGCCCTCACCAATTAATGCGACATGCAGATTCGGCTGCGCTTGCCACAGCTTTGGTAAGGCCTCGAATAAAATTTGGTGGCCTTTTTGGCGGCTCAAACGGCCAACCACGCCTAAAAGTGGTACATCGGCGGGAATTTGCCACGCTGCACGAGTCGCAGGATCACGCGGTTGCGGCTGCCAGCGCTGGCTATCAACCGCATTATAAATTGTGTGTAAACGCCGCTTAGGAAAACCAAATTGCTCCAATAACAATTGAGCATTGCCTTGCGAAACCGCGATGCCAGCGTGCAAAGTGGCGTATTGCCAACGCCGATTGAGCAGCCGTAGATGGTGGGAAAGCCAATTGAAGCGCGGAATTGGCGTGACCAATTGGAAGGTGATAACTCGGCGTGGCACTCGCGCCAATGCTGCACCCAATACCAATTCTGCGGCACGGCGCGGCGAGGGCACAACAAAATGCACAATATCAGGCCGTAATTGGCGAAAAAGCTGCACCGCTTGATTGACTGCCTTCAGTGATAACCCATGTTCGTGCACTACATCCAAGGTTGCGATGCTCGCTCCATGGGCTTTGGCTCGATCAATCAAGGGTTGGGTGGCTGGGCGCGGCGGCAGCAACAAGCCAAGCTCAAACTGCTGTTGATCGGCATTGAGCAGCAGGGTTTCTAAATAGCCCTCGGCTCCGCCAAGGGCTGTACTATCGCTAACAAACCAGAGTCGCTGTTTCACGCGGGCACTCGATAGATCGCTAAACGAGTTTGTTTGATGCGGTAAATCGGCAAGCGCTCAGCCAATTCGTTGACGCAGCGGGTGACCCCAACACACTCAGGATGCGCATCGACCCAGGTATAATCATCCCAAACAACCACCCCACCAGGCCGCACCAATTTCAGCGCCACTTCGGTATCAGCCTTAACAAAGGGATACGAATGATCAGCATCAACCAAGACTAAATCCATTTGGCCATAATACGAGCTAAAATCGAATGGCTCTAAACCAAGCCAAAGCTGAGTGATTTTGCTGGCCTCAGGGGTATTGTGAAAATGCTGGCCTGGCGTGAAGCTTAATTCAAACTGATAGCCATTGCGCCGCAAATATTCGTTGCGGGTCTTAACATCAAGGTCAAGCGTGTAGATTTTGGTTTCAGGGCTGCTATGCTGAGCCATCATGCGCGTGGTTGCGCCCATGTAGGTGCCAAATTCAAAAATCGTTTTGGGTTGGCTAATTTGGGTCACACCGGCTAACGATAGCAATTCGGCCAAGGGCATTTCCATCGTGTCGTCGCGTACAATCGCAGCAACTGGCACTTCGATGCTGGCTTGACGGCCTTCAGGAAACAGCTCAGGCAGTGATCGTTGAGTTAATGTATATTCGGCGTAGCGGCCATATTGCTCGAATAGGCGTTGGCGCACAGTTTTTTGATTATTGGCAACCCGCCAAGCGATATAACGTTGCAACACTGGCTTGGGGATAAATGGCCGGACTCGGCTTTTCCACGACATAGCGGTTCCTTTGATAATTAATAAAGGCTGGTAACTGCTTGCGATAATTCGGCCAGATCGACGGTAGCCGTGCCAACTTTGCCCACCACAATTCCAGCTGCCAGATTGGCCAATTGCATGGCATGCTCCAAACTACTGCCACTGGCTAATGCCAAGGCCAAAATTGCCACAACCGTATCGCCTGCTCCAGTGACATCGTAAACGTTGCGGGCATGGGTTGGCAAAAAGACTGGGGCATGGTCGTTGCGATAGAGCGCCATGCCATCAGCGCTGCGGGTAATGATCAGCGCTGCGCCTTGCAGCAAATCCAACAATTGATCAGCAGCATGGTGCAGTTGTTCAAGCGTTTGTAGGCTTAGCCCTGTTACAACTTGGGTTTCTTGCAGATTGGGCGTAATAACGCTGGCTTGGGCATAGCGCTGATAATTGATGCCCTTGGGATCAACCACCACCGGAATGTTGTAGTGCCGTGCCTGTTGAATGACATGTTGGCAAACTCGCTCGGTCAGCACACCCTTGGCGTAATCTGAGAGAATACAAACCTGGCAATTAGCAATCTGTTGATCAACCCAAGCGCACAGTGCTGCTTCGCTAGCTGCATCAAGCGCCGTACTGACCTCGCTATCATAGCGCAACATCTGTTGGTTATGGGCGATGATGCGGGTTTTGAGCGTAGTTGGCCGTTGAGCACTGATTAAGCCTGTGCTATCGGCAACGCCCGCCTGTTGGAGGGCAATTTTGAGTTGTTGGCCCGCCAAATCGTCGCCGATCACCCCGCTAAGCAGCACTTCGGCATTGAGCGCGGCAATGCTGGCGGCAACATTGCTGGCTCCGCCTGGCCGATAGCTACGCGAACGCACATTGACGATTGGCACTGGCGCTTCGGGCGAAATGCGCGTCACATCGCCCCAAATATATTCATCGAGCATGACATCGCCAACAATTAAGACCCGTTGTTGGCTTAATTTGGCTAGCGTGGCAGTTAATTCATGCACAATGAATCTCCAATTCGATCAATTCATGGGCTGGACGTGGCGTGATATAATCGATTTTCAATGGCTGGCCAACTAAATCTAATTGCTCTTCGACCGCCGCCAAAACCATTTCTGGCGTAATTTCCTGCATACATTGGCGCTCGATTGGGCAATTTTCCCAGAGCCAGCAGGGCGCACAACTTAATGGCGTGTACAAATTGCTATTGCAGCTATAACCCGATTGAAACGGTGCTTCACGACCACCAAAAATAATCACCGAGCGGCAATCGACTGCCCGTGCCAAGTGCATTTGAAAGCCGACAAAGCCAATAAAGAGCTGCGCAGCCTGCAAAATTGCTGCCGATTCGCGGATGCTGGCTTTGCCACGCAGATCGATCACATGCTCAAGTTTGGGGTCGCTCGGCATACCAAGTTGCACAATCGTAAAGCGTTTGGCTAATTGATTGACTACAACTTGCATGCGTTCGGGATACCACTCTTTGGTTGCGATTGGATAGCGTGCTGCCAAAATTGAGCTTTGCACCGCAATATAGGGCTTGGAAATAATATGTTGAGTACGTTCAGCTTCAGTTAAATGCAGATAAGGCCGCACGCCCACCGGATAATCGATTCCCAAAACCGAAGCCATATTGGTAATCAGATGTTGCTGTGGTGGTAAATCGCGGGCTTGTTCTTTAATATGGGTCGTATAATTGAGCCGCTTGAATGGCAAGCCATGCTGTTCAATGATTTTAAAATAATAGGGCATCACCGGAATTATTCCAGCAATGTCGGGGTTATGCGCGAATAATTCGGGATTATTAGTTTGCATCCAAAGATCGGCCTCGCCATGTTCGCGTAAGGCCCGAAAAATCGCTGTGCATAATAATTGATCGCCAAGCCCACCGCCAAACCCTAGCACTCGCCGAATCGTGGGTTTGCGTAAGTGTAAGTTTAAATGCCACCAGCGCGGCAAAAATTTGCTTTGCCAATCGTAGCGCAAGCGGCGCTGAACTCGCGCTAAAAATGAGATTTGGTTTGGATCTGCCACAACTAGGCCTCAATTTTCTCGCACACCAGTTCCCACGAATAAATATCAACATCGGGGTTTTCATGAATAAATTTGGTTTGGCCTAATTCACGCAGCAAGCCTTTGACAAACTCTAGCGAAAAATGGGCATGCTTGTGATGAGGATTATAGGGCTGGCCAGTTTTTTGGCAATGAACTCGAAAGCGTTGCTCATCGGGACAGAAAATCACCAAGCGACCACCAACTTTTAATACCCGCAACCATTCTTTTAGTGCAGCTTTGGTATCGTCGAAATCTTCGAGCAAATGCGACGAATAAATATAATCGATCACATTATCAGCAAACCAATATAAATGATCGGCATCGCCACCCAATTGCACTGGATATTGGCCGACCGCCGTGTAGGGTTGCGGTAAATCGACCCGCACCGCCCGTGGATTAATTGGATCGCCACCAAAGCCTAAATCTAAGCCATAACCAACACAAAATGGGTCGAGTCGCGCACGGCATTTGGATGTTTCGCTGGCCCATGCCCATTTACTGGTGCGTTTAGCCTGAATTTTGGGCAAAATAGTGCGCATTGCTGAACGAGCAGCGTTTTCGATCCCTAAGGCACGGCTAACAGTTTTTAATGCTGGCAAAGCCCGCAGATAATTTTTCCAAACAATTTGGCGTGTGCGAGCAATATATTTAGTCATGGCGCGAATCCTTGTTACAGGCAGCATAGAGCGCTGCTTCAACCCGATCAATCATGGTGCTCATGCGAAACTCACGATCGACAATTTGGGTGGCTTGGTTATGGAGTTTTTGAGCTAAGTTTGGTTGGGTAAAGAGGGTTGCAATATGGGCAGCGCAGCTTGCAGCATCGTCGCGGGCAAACACCATGCCAGTTTGTTCATGCTTGATAATTTCGGTTGTGCCGCCAGTATCCGAGGCCACAACCACCAACCCCATTGCCAACGCCTCAACTACCGTAATGCTAAATGGTTCGTCCCAACGCGATGGAAAGATCAAAATATCGTGGCTGGCGTAGATGTCGGGTAGCGCTTGGCGCGGTAATTTGCCCCGCCAAGCGACACTTTGGCTGATACCAAGAGTTTCGGCGTAGCGCTGCATCTCGCTGGTATATTCGGCGGAAAGCCCAGCCCCAACAATCGAGAGCGTTGCCTGCTCAAAACCATGCTTCTGTTGCACCAAGGCAAAAGCCTCAAGCAAGGTTTCCATGCCTTTGTGGCCAGAAATTTGGCCAACGAACAATAAACGCTGGCCCATGCCAGCTGAGCGTTCACGGCGCACAAATAAATCGTAATCAACGCCCCAACGAATCACTTGAGCATTGGGCATTGGGCCGATGGGTTGGGTTTGCTTGAGCAAAAAGTCGCTAGCAAAAATTGCATTGGCATAGCTCAATGGCAAATTATTGCGAAAGCCAGTTTTGCGCCCAAGCTTCCGGCCAAGCAGTTTGCGCCCAAGCCAACGCACAGGATGGCGCGGCATATAGTGCCATGGATCGAAAATCCCAATCCGGATTGGCCAGTGATCGGAGATGAAAAAGGCTGTGCGATAACCGCGAGCTTGGAGCATACGCACTGCCGACATCGAGGCTTGGTAGAAACTCCAGACAAACACAATATCGGGTTTTAGTTCTTCAGCAAGGTCTAAAATGCGTGGCTGATTGTGCAATTCACGTTCGTATAAACGGCGTTGGTGGGCTAAAGTGGTTTGGGCCACGGGGTGAATATCGATCGTCAGCGAGCGCTCGATAAAGCCTTCGCGTACTTCGCGATCCACGCCGTAGGTGCTGGTTAACACTGTTACATCGTGGCCTTTGGCGCGTAAACCAGCAACCACATCGCCACAACCAACCTCGTAGCCACCGATATAGTGCGGTGGAAATAAGCTGGTCAACACCAGAATCTTTAATGGTTGCATTAATCGCGATCCTCTTGGGCCGTCTCAGGCCATTGCCATTGCCCGCCAAGCCGTACATTACCGGCATAATCCAAGCGGCTCATTGAGGCGGGTGTGGTCGGGCCAGGCAAAATTTCGACCTGAGCACACCCAGGCAGGTAATCCAAGGCACTACCATCGCCCGAACGCACCCCAACATCAAGCAAATAAATGCCAGGTTGCAAGTTGAGCGTATCGAGGGTACTGGTGAGTTGGCCGTGTTGGCCGCGCTTAATAAGGTAGCGTGGTGCATTCAAATCGCTATCGACCGTCATCAGGCGCGTGCCTTCGAGCGAGGAGAACCCATAGCCAAACGACACACCATAGACATCGGCATAGGCTTCGTAGTTGAAACTTACGTTGAGCGTCTCGCCATGCAAAATTGGCTCGCCATGATTAAAGGTTAGGTCATTAATCTTAAAGCGTTTGCCATAATCATAATGACGAGTTGCCTCGCGCAAATCGACGCGTGAGCTACTCGAAGTGACGGTTTGCATCAAATATTCGTTGACAATCGCTGCCGAAGGGCCATCTTTGAGCACAGTGCCTTGGTTGAGCCAAACCACCCGTTGACACAAGCTGCGAATTGCCGCCATATTGTGGCTGACAAACAGCACAGTTCGGCCATTTTGGGCAACTTCGCCCATTTTGCCCAAGCACTTTTTTTGAAACTGCGCATCGCCAACCGCCAGAACCTCATCGACAATCAGAATTTCAGGCTCAAGGTGGGCCGCCACCGCAAAGGCTAAGCGTAAATACATGCCGCTGGAATAATGTTTAACCATGGTGTCGATAAATTGCTCGACCTCAGCAAAGGCCACAATTTCATCGAACTTGCGGTTAATTTCGGCGCGGCTCATGCCCAGAATCGCTCCGTTGAGGTACATATTTTCGCGGCCTGTCAGGTCGGGATGGAAACCCGTACCAACTTCAAGCAGCGTCCCAACCCGCCCACGAATCAAGGCCGAACCAGTGGTTGGCTCGGTAATTCGCGAAAGCACTTTCAATAAGGTACTTTTGCCAGCGCCGTTGTGGCCGATAATCCCAACGACTTCGCCCTGCTTAACATCGAATGAAACATCACGCAGCGCCCAAAATTCCTTAGTGGCGGCTTGGCTGCCTTGACCACGCATGGCCGAACGCAAGCGGCGGGCCGGCGCTAACATCATATCGGACACTGTTTCGCGAAAGGTTTTTTGAAATGCATTCGCCCCAATGCGAAATTGCTTACTTAAATGCTCAACCTGAATCGCAATCTCGCTCATTGTTACACCATATCTGCAAATTGTTTTTCAATTCGGCGGAAGTATAAAGCTCCGGTGAACAGCAGGAATAGGGCAATGCCCACCGATGGCAGCATGCTTGACCAACTGATTTGGCCTGTGCCCAGCAACGACCAACGAAAGCCATCAATTACGCCAGCCATTGGATTCAAGCCATAGAGCCAGCGCCATTCTTGAGGAATCAAGCTACTGGAGTAGGCCACCGGGCTACCATATTGCCAAAGCTGGGCCATAAACGGAATGACATAGCGAATATCGCGAAACTGCACATTTAATGCCGCTAGCCATAAACTCACACCTAAACCAGTGATCAGCACCAGCATAATGAATAATGGCAGCGCCAATATACGGAGGCTTGGCGTGATGCCAAACCATAGCAGCATGCCAAACATCACGACAAAGGCAATCGCAAAATCGACCAAGCCACCAAGCACGGTTGAAATTGGCACAGTTAAGCGGGGAAAATAGACTTTTTTGATTAAGTTGGCGTTACCAACCAAGCTATTTGAGCCTTGGCTGAGTGCGTTGGCAAACAGCGCCCATGGCACGAGCGCCGTAATCGAAAAAGCTTCGTAGGCAATGCCATCGGAAGGCAATTTGGCCAACCTGCCAAAAATCAGCGTAAAGACAATCATCGAAAAAACTGGTTGGATGATGGCCCAAGCTGCGCCCAGCACCGTCTGTTTGTAGCGAACTTTAACATCGCGCCAAATCAGAAAAAACAGTAATTCACGGTAGGCCCAGAGTTCGCGTAATTGCAGCGAAACCCAGCCTTTGGATGGTTCTATCCGCGTGATGGGGGTTGTTTGTAACGTCGTGGAGGCTCTTTGCACTGTTTTCTCACCACACAATGTTTGTTAACAGACCAAGCCATTATAGCATATTGGGTTTTGATTGACGAAGTGCACGAAGACCACAAAGGCCGAAACCACGAAGAGCGCGAAGAACGTGAAGACGAGGCTATAGACATTTGGCTATAGGCAATGGCAATCATTGTAATCCTACAAACGTTCCGATAGCCCAAAGCCACTAGCCTATAACCTTATTCGCTCTGCGCCTCTGCGTTAAAAAAGATCGAGCTATTGCTAGCCCGATCCCCAATTCCTATGTTCTATGTTCTTTGCTCTATGTTCTTTGCTCTATGTTCTGATTAATGAAACGCCGCCATGCCAGCTGAACCAGCTTCACCAGTTTGTTCGATTTGGGCCTCAGCTTTTTTGCGGCCACCACGCAACTCGATTTCTTTGAGGAAGAAGACTACCACAAAGCCCAAAAGTGTAATGCCAAAGCTGAAGATAAACACATGGTGAATGCCATCAACCAAGCCATATTTGACCGCGCCCAACAAGGTGTTATAAAGCGCTTCGCCTTGTTGGCCACCTTGGGCAAACTGGGCTTGAATTAGCGATTGGGTTTCGGGTGAAAGCAAAATTTGCGGGTTATTGAAGGCTGCTAAGCTTTCGGCTGGCACATTTTGGGCAACTTCGGTTGGAATTGCCGCTTTGAAAGCTGGCAAATAGGCCGAATTCATTACCGAACCCATCGCCGCCAAAGCAATTGTGCTGCCAATTGAGCGGAAGAAGGTCAAGGCTGAGGTTGCCTGACCAATTTTGTTGGGCAAGGCATTTTGGGTAATCAAGGTATACAACGACATCCCCGCGCCCATGCCCAAACCCAGCACCACCATATCAATCGCCACGTTGGTATTGGTCGAATTGATATCGAGTTGCAGCAGCAAGAAGCCACCTAACACGCTAATCGCCATCCCCACAATTGCGATAATTTTGTATTTACCAGTTGCCGCCACAATTTGGCCTGCTACCACGCTACAAATAATCGCAGTTAGCATCAACGGGGTCATAATCAGGCCGCTATTGGTAATCGAGGTGCCAATTACGCCTTGCACAAACAAAGGCAAGAAGAAAATATTGCCAAACAGCGCCATATTCGAGATGATCGTGATCAACACTGAGATGCGGAAAATGCTATTTTTGAACAGGCTTGGCTCGATAATTGGCTGGCCATTGTTGCGTTCAAGCCATGCCTCAAAGGCAATGAATGCACCCAAAAATACAATCGAAAGCCCAAACATGCTCAAAACTTGAGTTGAAAGCCAAGCGTATTGTGAACCAGCCCAAGTAAAGCCCAGCAACAGCGGCACTGTGCCAGCAACCAACAAGATCGAGCCGATATAGTCGATTTTGACCCGTTGGGCTTTGCGGCCAAGGGTTGGCATCAAAAACACCAAAGTCAAGAGCGCGATAATGCCCAACGGCAAATTAACGTAGAAAATCCAGCGCCATGAAACGTGTTCAGTCAACCAGCCACCAGCAGTTGGCCCAAGGATGGCCGAAATCCCAAAAACCCCACCAGTGATGCCTTGCCAGCGAGCGCGTTCGCGCGGCGTGAACAAATCGCCAACAATCGCCAAGGCAATTGGCATCAAGGCGGCTGCGCCTAAGCCTTGCAAGCCACGAAAGATGATTAATTGGTTCATGCTCTGAGCCGCGCCACACAAACCTGAGCCAATTAAAAAGACAACTAAGCCAAAGATAAACAACGGCTTACGCCCGAACATATCCGAAAGCTTGCCATAAATTGGCACCATCACGGTTGAAGCCAACAGATAGGCCGTCGTAACCCAGGTATAGCGATCAAAGCCATGCAATTCGGTGATGACTTTGGGCATCGCCGTACCCACAATTGTTTGATCAAGTGAGGCCAAAAGCATCACCAAGAGCACGCTCAGCATGGTGAGCAAAGTTTCGCGCTTGGTATAGCGTGGCTGTTCAAATTCAACTGCTGCCGAAGCCGCTTGCTTAATTGCCGTTTCCATTCCGCGCCTTTCTTAAGCTTACTTCCGTGAAATCCCATGGAAGAAAATTTGAATTATTTGAGGCAGCAACTCTTCAAACGCCACTGTTTGATCAGTTGTCAGATGATGGTAGTTGCGAGGAGAAAGCAAATTGAGATACATCACAATCATGACTTTGGTTGAGATTTGCGGATCAAATTCGCCCTGAGCTTTGCCTTGCTCGATAATTTCGCGTAGCAAATTGCGCACATGATCGATAATCGGCTGGGTGCGTTCATGCTTTTCAGCAAACCGCGAACGCATATCAGCACTGCCAAACACCTCGAGAAAAATCTGCATCCGACGAGCTTCGCTAGGATCGTAGGTGCGTTGCAAAATCGCTTCTAGGCGTTCGCGGGCACTGCTGGTGCTGGCTGCCACGGCTTCGATCACCTGTACAAAGTTTTGTAATTGCCGCTCCACCAGGGCAATCATCAAATCTTCTTTGCTAGGAAAGTGCAAATAGACTGTGCCTTTAGCAATGCCAACTTGGGCTGCAATATCGTCGATTGAGGTTTCGTGGTAGCCGCGCTCCAACAAAATGGTTTGGGCTGCCTCTAAAATCAGTCGAGCGCGTTCCTCGCGTTGGCGCTCTTTCAACGATCCAGCGGGCTTGGTTGGTTTCTCTAGGCTTGGCATGCTCAATTCCTTACGCTCAGCCATTATTTGACCATCAAACAATTTATGACTGATAAGTCAAATAATAACCCTAACACTATTCTATGTCAATTCAGTCAAAAGTCCTAGGACTTGGGGTTAAATAGTAACAGCGCCGAAGGTTGGCGCTGTCGTGGGTTAATTGGTCTTTTGGAACATTATGGCAACAACGTTCGGCGAATTTCGGCAATTGCGGCGTTACGCCGATCACGCAGTTGCTCGCCCCATAGTACCGTAGGCACAGATTTACGCACCGCACAATCGTCAATCGGGCAACGCTGACAGGTTTCGTGAATTACCGCGCGATGAATTGCCGGATCATCGACAAACTTGATCACTTTAGCAAGCTCGGGCGTAAAGCGAAAACCAACCACCACACTGCTGCCAACGGTTGGCGTTAACACCAATGGCCGCGCAAACCCCAAATCTAAAAAGCGATCTTGACTTTCTAAAAACTCCGAGATTTGCACATCGACCAAGGGTTGTTGCTGTCCATTATGATCAGCCAAATTGATCAAGAGCCGCGAGGCCAGCCAACGCCGACAGTAATGTTCGTGTAAACCGATTCCACTTGGTAGCAACAAACGATTCATATTAATTCGTTTGATCAGTTTGTAGGAGCCTTCAACATTGTGGAAGCGCAAAAAGTGCAACGAAATACCAAAAGCCGCCGGAATTACCTCGCTGAAGCGATAGAGCAACATTTCGGGCGTAACATCATAGTGATTAAGCATCGCCAGCAGCGGCTCGGCGCTCCATGTCGTTTGATTGAACAAGGTTGCAATATCGGCGATCATCGGCTGACGCGGCATCAACAGCGCACCGCCAAAATATGAAGCCTTGAAATCGTTGGAAACTTGGCGAAACGACAGCACTTGATCAGGCGTCGAGGTGACTGAACGCTCATTCAAGCCGAGCGCTGCATAACCAAGCTCGCGAGCCAAAATAAATTTACGCTGCAATTGATACAAATTCGGATTGATCAACAAGGTTTTGCGCGGTGTGTCAATATAAACAGCGCGATAGTGCGAGAGAATTTCGTGCTCGGCTAAGCTGGTTTCATCAATGTGATAGCCAAATCGCTGCTGCAAAATCTGCTTGAGCTGGTCGATGCCGACCGGAAAGAGATTGAGCTGATATTTGGCGGCAAAGGCTTCGGCCTCTTCCTCAATTTCGGGAAAATAATTTTCATGAATTTCTTGATACGAACGCAGCGCCGCCCGAAAAAAATGCTCATCCTTCATATCATATTGGCGGGCAATTTCCCAAATTGCGTGTAACAAGGCGCTAGCTTTATCGGGAGCTTTGGTAAATAAACCAACCAACTCATTCGGGTCAAGCTCAAATTCCTCGAAGGGAAAATGGCGTAACAACGGTGAAGAAAGCATATTTTCAAGGTAGGCCAAGGCCGGATTCAGCTTGATCGAGACCAGCTCATCGTAGCCTTTACCCAAAACTTGGGCCATTTTAACAATTTTATCGGGCTTGGGATACTTACGCCCCTTCTCCATCTCAGTCACATACGACGGCGATAATTCAGCGCGTGCAGCAAATTCAGTCAGGCTTAAATTGGCTTCGAGGCGGGCTTGACGCAGTTTCATGCCAAAAATTAAATTAATTACATCAGTACTCATTCGGTTCCTTCATGCTGCAAAGTCTCGGAAAATAGCGTGAGGCAACCCACTCCCGCTTAACTATACCATCAGAATGAACTTGCCCAACTGTGCTCAGTCGCAAGGCGGAGATCTTAAATCGGCCTTAGGCTGATGGCAAACTGCGGCCAGCAAACGATACTTGGCAGCAGCAATACCAAATCAAGCAGGAGCAACCTTAGCATTATGACTGAGCAACAAGTAGCAATCCAACTGAGTAATCCACCGCAAATTGATGGCTTTCAAGTACGCTTTTTTCGCGATGACACCGACTTTGCCGCAATGGCCGAGATCTATACCGCAGCATCCAAAGCCCTAGCTGAACGCAATATCACCACCGCCGAGGATATTCAACGCCAATATCGTAACACCCCAAATGCCGATTTATCCAAAGATTTGGTGATCATCGAAGTTGATCAGCAACCAGTTGGCTATGCATTTAGTCGTTGGTACGATGAAACTGCTGGCAATCGGATTTTACGAGCAATTGCTCATATTCGACCAGAATGGCTCAATCGCGGAATTGGCCGCGCAATTTTGCCCTATCAAGAGCAGCGTTTACGCGAAATTCATGCCGAAAATCCCACCACCAACATACCTTTCTTTCAAACCTATGGCTTCGATCGTAACCCCTACAGTGCTAAGCTTTTCCAAAAATTTGGCTATGAGCCGGCCCGACAAGGTTTCAGCATGAAACGCGATTTGAGCCAGCCGATCGGCAGCCAAGAGTTACCCGCAGGGATCGAAACTCGCCCAAGCCCACCAGAAGTTTATCGTGAAGTTTGGCAAGCCGATGCTGAAGCCTTCCGCGACCACTGGGGCTATTCCGAGCCAACTGAAGCTGATTTTCAACGCTGGGTTCAATCACCCTTCTTCCAGCCGGAGCTTTGGCAAGTAGCATGGTCGGGTGATCAGGTGGTGGGCATGGTGCTTAATTATATCGACCAAAACGAAAATGCCGAGTATAACCTCAAGCGTGGCTATACCGAAGGCATCAGCGTGCGACGGCAATGGCGTAAACAAGGGGTAGCCTCAGGCTTGATCAACCGTAGTTTAGCGATCTTTCGTGATATGGGTATGACTGAGGCGGCCTTGGGCGTTGACAGCGAAAACCCAACGGGGGCACTGCGCGTCTATCAACAATGTGGTTTTGAAGTTGAATATACCTCAACCACCTATCGTAAACCGTTAAACTAGAACCGCTATAAGCTATGTTCTTAAATATGTCCGCTAGATTCTTGATTTAACATACTGCCAACGCAACCAGATGCCACCAGCCAAACAGGTTAATCCCAGCAAAACCCACCAAATTAATGGTAAACCTGCTTGGCTGGTCGCTGGCAGTTCGCGCGGTAATTGCGGCGTTGGTACGACAACCGTTGCGGGGTCGGCTGGCGTAGTGATTGGGATCGATGTTGGATCAAGTGGCCCAGGCGTTGAGGGCAATGGTGCAACCGGCGGGCTGCCAACTGCGGCGATAATTTCGGCCACAAGCTCAGGGGTAACTTGGGCAATAGCATCGCCAGCACTCATATAGTGGGCTTCCCACTGGCCTTTTGGCCCAATTCGAACATAAAAAATGAGGCGATCACCGATTTTAACTTCTGCACGACATGCCGCACTACTGCCAAAACCATCGATGTAAACAAAAGGCGCTCCAACCCCAGCCGTAACCCCTTTGAAATATTGAGTTACCTCAACAGTTGCAGTCAGAATGTAGGGGCTGTCGTTAGGTTGACCACCAACGACTGTTCCTTCTAAAACGATTGCGGCGGCATTGGTATGCTCGGTCGCAGTATAGCGTGGATGCCCACCAATTGGTTGGGTACAAGCCAAAGCGAAACTTGGCCAAAACGCTAGCATAACACCCAAAACCATGCCCCACCGTCGCGTGCTCGGCCATTGAATAGGTAGCATATGCCAAACCTCACAGTGCTAGCAACGCTTACGATTGCCAGTGCAAGCGTTGCACCTATCTACACACCTATTGATTTTAATCGATCGAAATGGATGTAAAAAGGATGATTAAGCACTGTTTTGGCTGCTTGGTGTACAAACTTAGCTCAAAAATTGCTCAGGATGATCGAGAATTGCCTGAACTCGCTCGTAGAAACGCCCAACATGTAAGCCATCCATCAAGCCATGATGAACTTGTACTGCTAGAGGCATCAAGCGGCGCTGGCCTTCAAGGGTGTGTTTGCCCCACGAAATACGTGGAACTGAATCGATTGGGTTGAGATGAACAGGGTGCATCATACTGGTGAAGCTGACCCACGGAATGCTGGTCATATACAGCAAATTATCTTGGCCTGGCTCGTCGCTGATGGTTGGGTTGGCTTTGACTTCAGCGACCTTGGCTTCTGCTAAGGCTGAAAATTCATGATAATCAGCGCGATAGGGAATTACACAAAAGCTAAAGAGATCGTCATCGAGCAAGACGGTTGGCGAAGGATCAACCCGATCATGCTCAACCACACTATCCCCGCGAATTCGCCAACGAAAGGCCGTTTGTTCATTGGCGGCGCGGGCAAATACAAAGCTAAGGCTAGTGCTTAAACGCGCTTGGCGAGCCTTAATTGCTTGATACCAAATTTGAATATCGACATTGGCACATAAACTAAAATGTGGGTAAGTCATGCTATGGTAGAGCTCGAAGTGCTGACGACGTGGCCAAGTAGCAAGATCAATTGTGCGCATATGGTTCCTCTAAACTAAGCTGTGGCCTAGTATATCCAGCCGCATGGTCACGTCAATTCCCCTTCTTGGGGTAGGCCTCGGCTCAATTGGCCAACGCTAAACTTACCGCGCGTTGCAAACTCAGCTGTTGGCCTTGCTGGTAAGCCTGTTGCCATGCTGTGGTGCTTAAATGGGCCTGAATTTCTTGCCCAATTTGGTTATAGCCAGGTTCATCGGCTGGGATAATTGGGTAGCCTTTGGTGCTACGCATCTGGGCGGCGTAGGCCATGAGTTGGGCAGCAGTCGTTGGCAACGTTTGGCTCAAGCAATGGGCTAGCCCTTCTAAGCCTTCAATAATTCCGCCATCAAAGCCGATTGCATGGGCTAACATGAGGCATTGACGGTAGCCAGCTTGGGCTTGGGCATAGTCGCCCTGCAGCCAGTGAGCATTGGAAATTCGGTTTTCGATCAGACACAATGATTGTTGATCACCCAAACGCTCAAAAATCTGTTTGGCTGTTTGATAATGCTCCAAGCCAAGTTTGGGCTGGTGCGTATCGATCGCAATGTTGCCCAAGTTGATTAAGGCCGTTGCTTCATTCCAATCGTCGCCCAACTCACGCGCCAAGTTGAGGCTTTGTTCAAACGAGGCTTGAGCTGCGTCTAAACGTTGTTCATCGCGGGCGATCACACCCAAGCCCAAGGCAATTAATGCCACGCCCGATTGATCACCCATCTCCTGATAGATTTGCAAACATTCTTGATAGAGTTGGCTCGCCCGTTGATTTTCCGATTGTTGGCAATAGAGATTGCCGAGATTGTGCAACGTGGCAACGACCCCCGATTGATCTTCAACAGCTTGATACAGCGGTAAACTTTGTTCGTAGTAAGCCGCAGCTTGAGCATAGGCTCCGGTATCCATCGCCACCAAGCCCAAATGGCCCAAAACTTGCGCCTGGCCAGCAGTGTGTTGCTTGGTTTGGTAGATGGCAAGCGCTTGCTGATACCATTGTTCAGCCTGCTGATAATCGCTTTGTCGCCAAGCCAAAATGCCTACCCCATCAAGTGCCCGGGCAAAATCAACATCAGCAGTTGGCTCATGGCTGATCAGTAGGTTTTCAAACCAACGCCGACCTTCACGTAAATAGCCGCGCATATACCAAAAGCGCCATACATAGCCCACCAACTGAATGCCGCGTTGGTGGGCGTTGTGTTGCCAAGCCCAATTTAAGCCAGCCCGAATATTATCGTGCTCAGCCTCGATCCGCTGAATCCACATAGCTTGGTTATTGCCTGAACGCAGTGGTTGCTCGGCTTGCTGGGCTAGTTCAATCAAATAATCGAGCATGCGGCTCTTGAGCAAATCGTGTTCAGCATGCTTGTTGGCTTGCTCTTGGGCAAACGTCCGCACCATCGTCAACATACTCATTCGCGTCGAATCAGCGCTGGTTTGTTGTTGAATCAGGCTATGATCAAGCAGCACATTTAATTGTTCGATCAACTCATGGCGTTGATACTCTGGGCCACAAACCGCCAAGGCTGCTTCGACCGTCCAGCCGCTCACGAATACGCTCAGTCGCTCAAACAAGCGCTGGCTAGCCGAATCAAGCTGTTGATAACTCCATGCCAGCGCAGTTGTAACCGAGTAGTGGCGCGACGGTAAATCGCGGCCCCGCCGTCGCATGCTCAAAAAATGGCTGGCCAATTCGCTCAACAACGCTTCGGGGTCGAATAGGCGGCCTGAGGCAGCAACTAACTCTAGCGCCAAAGGCACACCATCGACGCGTACACACAAAGCAGCAAGCGCCAGTGCATTTTTCTCGGTCAATTCAAGTTTGGGGTTATGCACTTGCAAACGGGCCAACAACAAAGCCATCGCTTCGATTTGAGCTAATTCAGCCAAGGGCGGCAAGGCCAACAAGTTGGGAACGGCCAAGGGCGTGAGTTGTAGCACATGTTCGGCACTCAGACGCAAGGCTATTTGGCTGGTAACGATTAATTTGAGGGTTGGTACTTCGCTGAGCAATTGACTGATCACACGACTGGCATCCTGAATCTGTTCACAATTATCCAAAAGTAAACAGCTTGGTTGCTGCTCAAGCTGGCTAATTGCCAAACTCAGGGGGTGCTCATCGGGGCTTTCGCTGATTTCAAGCGCCTTGTTGATCGCCTGAACCATCGATTCAGGATCGTTGGCAGTCACCAGATCAACAAAAACACATTGCTGCTCGCTTTGGCTGGCAAATTGATGCAAACATTGCAAGCCAAGTTGGGTTTTGCCAATGCCCGCCAAGCCCACAATGCTGATTAAGCGAATCGTAGAATTATTCAGCCATTGCAATATGCGTTGTTGTTCAGCGCCACGGCCTAAAAAGTGGCTGGTTGGGCTGGGCAAATGGCTGGCCAAGGTTGGTAGCGCTTGATTGAGCGCACCATGATTGTTCTGGCTTGGCTCAGCAATTAATTCCTCGCGGGCGATCGCGGCTAATTCTAAAAGCTGCTGAGCTTCGTGCGATTGAGCTTCAATATCGAGTGCTGGCAAAAACAGCGCAATCAACGTCGTTAAGTCAGGTGGGCGACGGCCTGTTTCCAGCCGACAAATTTGGGCATCGCTATAACCCACGGCAATCCCTAATTCGGCTTGGGTTAGGCGAGCACGGCGGCGCAACAAGCGCAATTGCTTGCCAAAAGCCGCTGGTGAATTAACTGCAGTTTGAGTCATCGTCACTTCCTCGTCGCTGGGATTGCCCACGTCAAGCTGATCGTAACAGGTTAACGCTGATTGTCGATTGATAAAAAGGTCATGGTTTTTGGTCAAATCATTCAGCTTTGGTTAGACTTGGTAGGAAATGTCAAGTTTTTTGCCAAGGCTGCTGGTATAAATCCTTCAGAATGAGTCAAAGCCAACTCTGGAGGAAATTATGCACTTTTTAAAAGCTTTGTTGATCGTTTGTTGTACGTTAGCTGCGGCAATTCAGGTTCAGGCTGCGCCCTCTGCTGGCGTGGTTGGCACTGGTACGCCTGCTAGTTGTACCGAGGCTGCGCTGGATGCAGCGCTGAGCAACGGTGGCACTATTAGCTTTAATTGCGGCGGAGCAGCCACAATTAATCTTACAAGCGATAAGATTTTGGTTAGTTCTACCACGATTGATGGGGCAAATCAAATTACGCTGAGCGGGCGTAATCTCAATCGATTGTTTGTAGCCAACGGTGCAATTCAGCTGAATCTACGAAATTTGACGCTAGAAGCAGGTTTTTCGGCGGTTGGCGGCGGGGCATTGGAGTTAGTTGGAGCCGAGGTTGTGCTCGATAAGGTGATTCTCAAAAATCATCAAGCAACCGATCAAGGCGGGGCGATCTATTGCTTTCAAGGCAGCGGTGGCAGCCTAATAATTCGCAATAGCAGCTTTCAGGGCAATCGCTCGGCTTCGGGCGGCGCGATTTATAACGATGGCTGCGATTTGGCTATTGACAACAGTGATTTTACTGCCAATATAGCTCCGACCAACACAGTTACTTCATTTGGGGGAGCGATTTATAGCGTTGGCCCAACCACAATCACCAACAGCCGTTTTTATCGCAATCAAGCCCGTGATGGCGGTGCGATCTTCATTCACACTCAAGCCTCGGCGACCATTCGTTATAGCAACTTTCTCGAAAATACTGGCGGTTATGGCGGTGCGCTCGAAAACACTGGCGGCCTGACGATCACCGATAGTTTATTACAAGCTAATACGGTTAGTGGCACTGGCGGTGCAATTTGGAATAGCGGCGGGCGTTTATTGCTCAAACGCTCGCGTTTGCTGAACAATCAGGCCGACGAGGGTGGCGCGATCAGTAGTTATGGCACGCATGCCGAACTCGTCGATCTGTTAATCGAGGCGAATCAAGCAACTGGAACAAACGGCGGTGGGGCAATTTTTCATTCTAGTGGCACGCTGTTTATCAGCAATGCCAGCCTGATTCGCAATCGCGCCAGCGCTGGTCATGGCGGCGCAATTTACCAAAATTCCGACGATAACCTGACGTTGACCAACGTGACGCTAGCCGAAAATCAGGCCGATCAATTTGGTGGTGGCCTTTATCACAAAGCCCGTTATGCGGTGATTACCAACAGCACTTTTTACAATAACACCGCTTTGGCTGGTAGTGAATGGTACGAAGATTCGCCGCTGACCAGCGAACAACCAGGCATTATTCAAATTGGCAATAGTGTCGTGGCTGGCGCTAGCAATAATTGTGGCGGCAGCGCTGTCCAATCGTTGGGATTCAATTTTAGCGACGGTACATGCGCTGGGCTCGATACGACCAGCGATCAGCAAAATACCAATAATCTGCTGCTTTCGGCGCTCCAAGTGAATGGCGGGCGCGTTGCCATGCCAGTTTATACGCCGCTGACGGGCAGCCCATTAATTGATAGTGCCGATCCTAATCTTTGCCCAACGACTGATCAACGGGGCGCAGCGCGGGTGGCGAGCTGTGATGTCGGTTCGGTCGAAGCGGCGGTGCAATTACCCCAAGTTTATTTGCCATTAGCAATCCGTTAATTGATTGTGGAGGAACCTATGCGACGTATTTCAATGTTGATCTTGCTGATGATTCTGGTCGGCTGTGGGGTGGCTGCTCCAGCGCCCACGAACCCTGCCGCAACCAGTGTGAGCGGCGAGGCCACCAATTTGCCGCCCGATTCAACCAAAACCAGTTTGCCAGTGATCATGACTGGAGATCCGAATGCTCACCCACGTTTGTGGCTAACTCAAGCCGATTTACCGCGACTGCGAGCGTGGGCCAGTGATACCAACCCAATGTATCGCGATGGCTTGAAGTTGGTGGCTGAAGAGGCCAAAATCACCATGGATGCTGGCGATGTGCCAACCCGCGATTGTGGTAGCACCGAATACGAAGAGTTTCCAACTGAAATGTATGCTGAACTCTTCGCATTTATGTCGTTGATTGATCCCAATGAGGCGGCTCGTGCCGATTATGCGCAACGAGCACGAACCCTGTTGATGTACATCATTAATATTGCGGCCCAAGGCCCAGCTGAAAATGATGATTATCTGTGCCCTGAAACTCAATCGACAGGCTACCCACCATTTCGTAGCCCACGCTTTTTCACCGAGGATTCAAACCGTGCCCGCTGGCATGGCGAGGCCTTTCCCTTAGTCGTCGATTGGATTTATCCAGTCTTGAGTGCAAGCGATAAAGCGGCGATTCGCGGGGTCTTTTTACGCTGGTCAGATGAAATTGTCCAACGCGCCTATCATCATCCTGAGCCAGTTGGCGTGATCAACGATCCAAGCTTAATTGCCGATACGGCTCAAGTTCGTTGGTCGGGCAACAACTATTTTGTGGCCCATATGCGCAATTTGGGCATGATGGCGCTAGCATTTGATGCCAATGATGATGCCAATAACCAACTGCGCGATTATTTGAACAACGCCACAGGTGCTTGGCTCTATATTTTTGATCATCTGACCCGCACCGATAGCAAGGGTGGCCTGTTGCCTGAAGGCTTTGAGTATAGCCCACAAACCGCCAGCTATGCGATTCAATTTTTGTTAGCTTTGCAAACCGCAGGCAAAGATAGCTGTGGCACGCACTGCAAACTCACCGAAAATCCATTTTGGGATGATTTTGTTACCAGCTATTTACACTCGTTGAGTTCCAATCCCACCGAAGATCCTAACCATGGTTTGGTTTATCAGCCAGCATGGTATGGCGATGCCCAGAGCTATCACTTGGTCGATTTTATCAACGCTTTTGGTTCATTGGGGATTTACGATCAACGGACTGGTAATGCTGCCCGTTTGGCCAAAGTGCGCTGGATCGAAACCGTCACCCCGCCAGGTGGGGCTGAGGGCTTGATCGAACGGGTTGGCAACCCTAACGATTTTCGCGATGCAATTATCTATTTTATGCTGTTTGATCCGACGGCTGCTGTGGCGAGCGACCCACGCCCAAGCCTACCGCTGGATTTCTACGCTGAAGGTATGCACAAAATTTTCTCGCGCACCAGTTGGGCCGATGATACAGGTTGGTTCAATTTCAGCCTAAGTTGGAATTTTATTGACCATCAACAGGCTGATGGCAATCATTTTGAGTGGTTTCGCAACGGCGAATGGCTAACCAAAGCTCGCACTGGCTACGCTGATATCGCCGAGGGTATCGCCAGCTCAGAGTTTCGCAACCTGATCGCGCTCGAAAACGATCAGCCTGATCGCGATCCATCCGATTGGCGGATCGATCTATGGCAACGTGGCTCACAATGGAATTTAGTGCCTACTGGCGATCCAACCTTAGTCGCGCATAGCCTTGATAGCCGTTTTACCTATGCTTTGGGCGATGCAACCAACCTCTACAATAGCGAAAACGAGGCGACGACCGATATTAGCCACGCGAGTCGTTCGATTGTCTGGCTCAAGCCCGACACAATCGTCACCTATGATCGCGGCACATCACAAACCGCTAACCGCTTCAAACGCTGGTGGTTACAATTACCCACACCAGCGACGATTAATGGTAATCGCGCCACGATGACGACTGCTGGTGGACAGACGTTGAATGTAACCAGTTTATTGCCAGCAGGTGCGACATTAACCGCCGTCAACATAGCCGACCAACAAGCGGAAAATACTGCGGCCAGCGACGACCCGATGAAAGTGCGGTTGCGAATTGATGCTCCTGGCAACCCACAGGATGTACGCTTTTTGCAGATATTACAAGCCGCCAACAGTGGAGTCACGCCAGCCAATGTCAGCTTAATTCAAGCCAGTTCTGGCAATTATGCTGGAGCCCAAATTGGCTCGCAGGTGGTGCTCTTCCCAATTAATCTTGATCAGGCCTTTGCCACAATCGAATATAGCACTGCGAATACTGCCAACCTGCAATTAATCACTGGTTTGCAACCAAACACTGGCTATACAATCCAGCGTAACGGCAACAATGTCAGCATCAGCCAAGGCGGCTCGCAAATGAGCGATAGTGGTGGAGTTTTGGTAATTGAGTAAAAGAACATAGAGCGAAGAACATAGAACATAAGTATGTGGGATTTGGTTGTTGGGGGTCAGGAATCAAAACCTAAGCCCTAGTCCCTGACAACTGAACCCTACATCCTGCGTGTCCTTCGTGGATCAAAATCAGAAACCCATAGCCGATAGCCAAAAGCCGATAGCCAAACTTCGTGTCACTTCGTTTCCTTCGTGGATCAAAATCATGTTGATTCTCACTGCAACAATTCAAAATGGCCTAGCGTCCTAGCTACCAGATAATCAATCAATTGCTTTTGAAGGAGCTAGACAATGACAACCCAAGTTTCTAACCGTTTGACCCGCAGCGCTACCGACCGCCGTTTTGCTGGCGTTTGTGGTGGGATTGCCGAATACTTAGCTATCGATTCAATCTGGGTTCGCTTAGCCTTTGTATTCTTGGTGATGACGGGGATTAGTATTTTACTGTACCCATTGTTGTGGTTCATTATGCCACGCGGCGCAGTCAGCTACTTGGCTCAAACAACTCAAGCCGTCCAACAACCAGTTAGCTATCAAGTGGCCCAAAGCGTCGGCGTACAACCAAGCGTCAATGCTCGCTTCGACCCAATGACTGGCCAAGCCATCAAAGCCGAACCATATCGCTTTGATCCAGTGACCGGCCAACCAATCGGCCAAAGCATTCCCGTGAGCAACCTCGCAACCCCAGTTGCCACGGTTAGCCCAGATGTGATCAAAGCTCGCCGCAACTTGTGGCTCAAGAGCGCCTTGGTCATCGGTGGTGCCTTGTTCCTGAGCAGCATCTTGGTCGAAATCGCTCCAGTGCTGATTCCAGTTGGTTTGGTCGTCGCTGGTGTTTGGTTGATCCGCAACAACAAAATCTAATTTACTCAATTCAACCGCCCTTGGTGTCAAGCACTAAGGGCGGTTTTTTGCGTTCACAAATGGCAATGCTTGAACACTTGACGAGCCTAGGCTATGCTATGATAGCATTCAGCCCAGTGCTTTCGATTGAATTTTGTTTTGGAGGAACACCGACTCATGCAAACGTTTCTGCTGAGCGCTCACTCAGGTTGGCGTTGGATTGTTATGTTGGCGGTCTTGGTTGCCATCGGCTATGGTTTGTGGGGTTGGCTCACCAAACAACCATGGAACGATCTCGCCCGCAAAATTATGCTCTACACCACAATTGCGATCGATATTCAATTGCTTGGTGGCTTAGCCTTGTATGTAGCCCGCGAATCGTGGAGCCAACTCAACCCAGCTCAAGTGCGCTTTGAGCACCCAACCATGATGGTACTGGCCTTGGGCTTGGCCCATGTGGTCAGTGTCAAAGTTAAACGTGGCAAAGTTCCAGCAACCCGCTATACCTGGATGGCTTTGGGCACACTGGCGGTTTTGGTTTTGGTTGTAGTAGGGATTTTGCGCTTGCCAGGCGATCGTTTGTTCGCAATGTCGTAAATCGAGGTTCAAAACCCACAAAAATGCCCTGTTGCGTGTGCCAATGCAACAGGGCATTTGGTTTTTAGAGGCTCAAGGGTTGGCTATGCAGCCACGAGGTAATATCGGGCGCAGTCATGGGGCGGCTGAAATGGTAGCCCTGACCATAATCACAGCCCAAATCGCGCAAGGTGGCCGCTTCTTCAATTGTTTCGATGCCCTCAGCAATCACATTCATGGCCAATTGCTGCGAGAGCATAATAATTGCCCGCACAATTTCGACGTTGCGGCTGCCATCGCTCATAGCATTGACGAATGAGCGATCAACTTTGAGCGTATCCAAGGGGAAGTGGTGCAAATAGCTTAATGATGAATAGCCTGTGCCAAAATCATCAATCGCCAGCTTTACCCCCAAATTTTTAATTGCGCCCAACTGTGCCCGCGCCAATTCAACGCCATGAATTACCATACTTTCGGTAATTTCTAGCTCCAACTGAGCCGGATTGATGCCGGTGCGCTGAATAATATCGCCCAAGGTTTGAACTAAAGCTGGGCTGGCCAATTGACGCGCCGAGAGATTGACCGAAAGCACTTGTAAGCGGGGCCGCGAATGGTCTGCTTGCCAAGCCAAAAATTGCTGACAGGCAGTTTCTAAAGCCCAAAAACCAATTGGCACAATTAAGCCACTTTCCTCGGCCAAATGAATAAACTCGTTGGGCAGGATCATGCCGCGCTGCGGGTGATGCCAGCGCAACAAAGCCTCAACCCCAACCATCTGGCCGGTTGGTAAAGCCGTAATTGGCTGATAATGCAAAATTAATTCGTGGCGCTCTAAGGCTCCGCGCAAATCAATTTCCAGTTGCCAACGCTCAGCCAGTGCCGCATGCAACGCTCGATCAAACAAAAAGATTTGGCTAATGCCATTGGTTTTGGCCTGATACATAGCGGTATCGGCCTCACGCAGCAAGGTTTCGGCCTGGGCTTGACCATCGCCCAAGGTCACACCAATACCGAGGGTGGTATAAATTGGCTTATCGTGTAGCACAATTGGCTGGCTAAATTGCTCTTGAATTCGTTGGGCATGCTCAAGCGCTTGCTGAGCATGGTGCACATGACCAAGCACAACCACAAATTCATCGCCACCTAAACGGGCAGCTAAATCATTGGGGCCAAGCGTCGCTTGAAGACGTTGGGCTATCGTTTGCAGCACTTGATCGCCAACATCGTAGCCCAAGGCATCGTTAATCGCACTAAATCGATCAACTTCAACAAACAAGACAGCAAAGTGTTGTTGATCGAGTTGGCGCTGGGCGATCAGGCGTTGGAGTTGAATAACCAAGCTATGGCGATTGGGCAAGCCCGTCAGCCAATCGCAGGCTGGTGGTGTCCGTTGCGCCGTTGCAACAGGCTCAGTTTCACGGCAGTTGAGTAGCCAATAGCGGCCAACTTGATGCCGACAAAACTCCAGCTCACGCCACGAGCCATCAGCATGGCGACAGCGTAACATTTGCCAGTGAATTTGGGCAGTTTGGGTATGCAGCAGTTGTTCAAAATGGTTGAATGAATCAGGATGTAGGAGGTGCTTGAATGATTGACCGTTGAGGTCAAGGGCCGGGTAGCCAAGCTGTTGATTCAGCAGCGGGCTGATTGCAATAATCGTCGCCTGCTGATCGATAATCACTGTTTGTTGACTTTGCGGCCAGTGCCACAAGCCTAATTGGGTGCTAATGCGCTGAGCGGTGCGGCGGCGCTGCCAACGCCAGCACAACCAGATTCCCAGCCCGCAAACTAAGCCGATTAATAACCATTCGGTTGGCAACATGGCCGCTTGGGCAGCCGAATCGGGCAATCGGACGTTGGGCGTTTGAACACTCATGACACCTACGTGAATCAGCCGAAACCTGCGGTCAGGGCAGATTTTGGCATTAGGAACTCAGAGCTACATACTACCTGAGTTCGTAGCTTTGTCGAGTAGTATTTTTAAGCTTCTAGAGGCGGTTTTTTCTTCACCTCATGCGTACCGCTAGCCATTGCTTGGGTCACTCGTTACTGGGATCGTTAGGGGTATCAGGGCTACGCACTTTTTCAAGAATTTGGTCGAGTCGGGCGCGGGTATCACTAATATTCAGCACTTCGCGCAACATCGGCCACAATGGGCTAACCGCTAAAGCTGGCTCATCGGCTTTACCATTGAACACCGCTTCGGCCAAATTCGAGTGACGGCTGGCCAATAGTTCGCGGCCCTTGATTTGGTCGATAAAGGCTTGATGTTTGAGCATCAAAGCGGCCACATTATTGGGAGCCAAATGCTCGCGATACAACTCCAATGGTGCTCGCGGGTTAAGATTCAGCTCTTCAAAACGTCCCAAAATATCGCGATGCATCTCGCGGCGATACTCTAGGCTGGGCTGCATATCCTTGCCATACAATTCACGATAATACGAGGCTGGATAATTGCCTAAGCGTGAAAGCAAATCGGTGATTCGTTGGCGATGGCGTTCATTCGGCTGCCACAGATATTCCCAAACCACAAAATCTGGCTGAACATTGGCGATCGCATTCAAGGTCAAAGGCAATTGGCGATCAGTGTCGGTCAGATACGGAATGACTGGCAACATCGCCACGCCAGTTGGAATGCCTGCACGTTTGAGGGTATTCAAGGCTTCCAAACGAGCTGAGGGTGGGGCAACTTTGCCCTCTAATTTTTCCGAGAGCAAGGGATCAATCGTCGGAATGCTCATCACCACAATCGCCAAGCCCTGCTCATTCATGCGTTGCAGCAAGCTCAAATCATCCATCACTGCCAAGCTTTTGGTCAAAATTAACACTGGTTGCTTGGCAACTTGGCAAGCCTGGAGCATCTGGCGGGTTAGGCGATAGGTTTTTTCGGCAGGTTGATAGGCATCGCCAAGGCTGAAGGCAATCAGATCGCCGCGCGAAACCACGCTCAGTTGCTCGGCAAAGCGATCAGGCAAATCAACATTAGCGCGGATAACCTCGTTAAATGGCCGCTGACTGAACGACCAGCCATCGCAATAGGCACACCCAAACTCGCAGCCCACATATGGACCAACTTGATAGGTCGAGAGAAAAAATTCATTAATTGTGGGGCGACGAGGTGCTAGCGCTGGCCCACCTGGGCGCTCTTCAACATAATAGGCCATAGGTTGACTCCATGGTGTAGTTATTCCTGCGCATTATACCCAAACTTTGGCTAGGCGAATTGCACCATACGTTGTAAAACCACGGTTGCTCGCGGTGTTAACTCAACGCTAATATAGCAACCCGCCCATGCCAATGCTCGTACTTAAGGACGAGGCTCGGTTGCAAATTTTACAGTTCCGATTGGCCCCAGATTCGGATGTATAATCCAACAGCCTCGTTTATAGTAGGATTCAAGCTTTGTAGTCGTTGGAGGATACCATGCTTCAAGCTCAGTATAGTAGTTGGACTGGCCGAAAACTTGAAATTCGTAGCGCCTATGCCAACCAAATTACCGTTGAATTTAAAGGTTGGCGTAATAGTGCGCAATGGCAAATTGAGCACACAAATTACACCCTCAGCCGAGCCAAAGGCAAGGGCTACCCACTTGTTATGAGCGCCAATGGTCAAGAAATTATGCGAGTTGCCCGCGTGAGTATCTGGAAAACCACGCTTGAAGGCCATTATGCCAACCAACCCTTACGCTTCGAGCGGCCTTCAATCTGGAAAAGTGGCTATCAGGTGTATCTCAATGGGGTCATCATTGGCGAAGTTAAAGCTGAAGGCTTTTGGCAACGCACCATGACCGCTAGCTTCAACAGCCAACAGCCCTATGATTTTCAACTTGGCTGTTTGATGATTGCAATCAGCATTTGGCGACAAGAGGCAGCGAGTGCAGCAGCATCGTAAATTAACCCTCGTTCAACGCTTTGGCCAGCGCTTTGGCACGCTACGCTGGAAACTTACATGGTCGTATGTGTGGATCAGCGTAGCGTTGACCTTATTGATTAATGGTTTGGCGTTTGGTTTAGTGATGGGCGCTGCGCCACCGCTCAATGCTCCCGCCTTGCTTAGCGCAGCCCAAAATCATGCCGCCGAGTTCAGCGAGGTTTTGCAAGAGCCAACCGATCAGCGCACAATCCAGCAGTTGTTGCGCTATCGCTTTGGTTCGTTGCGCGGCCAATTTCTGCAAAATAACCTTGAATTGGCGATTAGTAATACGATTAATAATTCTCCCAGCGATCTTTCGCAGGAAATTATTTTGATGCCAGCTGAGGTATTTTTGCCTGAAGCGACCAATGTGTTTAGCGAGAGCTATCACCTCTTGTTGCTTGATGCCCAAGGCAATGTGCTCGGCGGAACCTTTCCCAGCCGTACTCCGGCGGGCCAGCCATGGAATGATGCGATAGTGGGCAATGATCGACGGGTTGTGCAGGCAGCACTGGCAGGCAGCAACGATATCGATCAATTAACTTGGAGGTATGAGAATTATTTAGTGATTGCCACGCCAGTTCGCGATCAAGCCAACCAAGTGATCGGGGCACTGTATGTACGTTCGCGGCCACTCAGCCAAAATCAAGTGATTGTTGCATTGTTGATGTTTGTTATTTTTATTGCCAGTTCAATTATTTCGATTATCGCCAATGCCTTAATTGGCATGGTCTATGGCTGGTTTGTGGCCCGTAATTTTGTGCGCCGTTTGGTGCATCTCACCCAAGCTACCGATAGTTTGGCTGCTGGCGATTTGAGCGTGCGGGTCAACGATGGAGCGATCGACGAAATTGGGCATTTGGCGCGGCGCTTCGACAGCATGGCCCAACAGCTTGAATCAAATGTCAAAATGTTACGTCAACTAGCCGATCGCAATGCTGCCTTAGTTGAGCAAGCAGGCCAATTGGCAATCGTTGAGGAGCGTAATCGGTTGGCTCGCGATTTGCACGATAGCGTTAGCCAAGAGTTATTTAGCGTCACGATGTTGGCGGCGGCTGCGCGTAATTTATTGCCAGCCCAGCCCGACAAAGCGCGTAGCCAAGTTGAACAACTCAGCCAAATGGCCCAACGCGCCTTGCACGAAACCCGTGGCTTGATCTTCGCACTCCGACCTGCTGCGCTCGGTGATCAAGGTTTAGTACCAGCGTTACGTCAACTTACCGAAGAGGCAGCGCGTCGCCAAGGCTTGCAGATTGAACTAAATACCAACGGCGAACGACGCATTCCCTTAGATCACGAGCAGGCGCTCTATCGGATTTGTCAAGAAGCCTTGGCCAATGTTACCAAGCATAGCGGCGTGAACAGCGCCAGCGTAAGCCTTGAATATGAAGCCCATTGCACCACATTAGAGGTGCGTGATCGTGGCCGTGGCTTTGATCAAGATAAACCACGCAATTCGCACTCGCTAGGCTTGATTAGCATTCAAGAACGGGCCAAAGCGGTTGGCGGCACAGTTGCATTAACTGCTGCACCAGGCCAAGGCACAAGCCTACGCATCGTTGTACCACGAACCCAAACTGGGCTACTAGTCGAGCCACGTTGATAGCCAAGAAGGAAAGCACCATGCAAGAGCAGATCCGAGTTGTTTTAGTTGATGATCATGTCGTGGTACGGGTAGGTTTACGTGCCTTCTTGGATACCCAGCCAGATATCGAGATTGTGGGCGAGGCCGCTTCGGGAGAAGAAGGCGTGCAGGTTGTGAGCCAAGTCTTGCCCGATGTAGTACTCATGGATTTGCTGATGCCTGGAATCGATGGGGTTGAAGCGACGCGCCAGGTGCGCGGAGCTTCGCCACATACCCAAGTGATCGTACTGACATCGTATAGCGAAGATGAGCGCATTTTTCCAGCGATCAAGGCCGGAGCACTCTCATATTTGCTCAAAGATGTTGGGCCTGATGCCTTGGTGGCAGCAATTCGGGCAGCGCGACGGGGCGAGGCCACCTTACATCCAATGGTTGCTTCACGCTTGATGACTGAACTTACCAGCTCACGCCGCTCGCCCTTGGACACCCTGACCGAGCGCGAGCGCGAAGTATTGACGTGCATTGCCCGGGGCATGAGCAACGCCGAAATTGCCGAACATTTGGTGATCGGTGAGCGCACGGTCAAAACCCATGTCAGCAATATTTTATCTAAATTACACCTGCAAGATCGAACTCAAGCAGCAATTATGGCCTTACGTGAACGCTTAGTGCCGCTTGATGACGAACAAAAATAATAAATACTTGCAACAATTCAGCGATTGTTAACGTTGTATCAACACCGCAGCTAGATTAGGAGCATTGTATGAGTGGAATCGCAATTACTGCTGAAGGATTGACGAAAGTCTATAAAAATATCCCCGCAGTTAATAATTTAAGTTTACATATTCCTGAAGGCACGATTTATGGTTTTTTAGGCCCAAATGGTGCAGGTAAAACCACCACAATCCGCATGTTATTGGGGCTTATTCGACCAACCGCAGGCAAAGCAACCATTTTTGGCCACGATATTTTGCATGCTCGCAAACATATTGCACCTTACGTTGGAGCAATTGTCGAATCGCCAGCATTTTATACCTATATGTCGGGCTTAGAAAATTTACGCGTTCTAGCACGATCAGGCGGCCAAGATTTACCGCAAGCACGCTATGATGAATTAATTGAGTTTGTAGGCTTGCGTGGCCGTGAAAAAGATAAAGTTAAAACCTATTCATTGGGTATGAAGCAACGGCTTGGGGTTGCCGCAACCTTGCTCAACGACCCCAAAATCGTGTTTCTTGATGAGCCGACCAACGGGCTTGATCCGGCTGGCACGGTCGAAATGCGTAACTTAATTTTGCGTATGGGTCAAGAAGGTCGCACAGTCTTCCTTTCAAGCCACTTGCTCTACGAAGTTGAACAAGTTTGCTCGGATGTGGCGATCATCCAAAAGGGCGTGACGATCAAACAAGGGCGGGTACGCGACTTGCTGGCAACCGAAGGCGGCCCAGGCTATGCGATCGAAGCCGCGCCATTTGAACGAGCCATGGCGATTTTACAAGAACTACCACAATTAAAAGCTCATAGCTTCGACCAACACTGGATTAACATCAATGCGGAGCCGCAAGATGTGCCAAATGTCATGCGCAAATTGGTACAGGCTGATGTTGATGTATTTCAGGTGGTGGTGCGCCAGCGCTCGCTCGAATCGTTGTTCTTAGAAATTACTGGGACTGGCGGCGCGTCAGCCCAACAACCCTTGGCTGAAGTTGTGGTAGGAGGTCGCTAATGTGGAATTTATTTCGAGCTGAATGGACAAAAACCTATAAACGCCCAGCCAATATTGGGCTATTGCTAATCACTTTGGCGATTATTTTGATCACCTTTGTGGCGCAAACTGGGATTGCCTTGTACAACGGCAAAGATGATATAGGGTGGACAGCAGCCCAATTCGCGATGATGTTTCCAAATGGGTTTCTCTTCCCTTCGATTATTTTGAGTGCAATTGGTTCAATGCTGGCTGTGGTGTTTATGGGCAATAGCATCGGCTCAGAGTATAGCCGTGATACCTGGAAAGTGCTCTTGCCACGCCGTGCTCGTCGCAGCGATTTCATCATTGTTAAAATTGCCATCTGCTTGTTATTTATGATCTGTCTGATCATCATTTCGCTGATTTTCGGGCAACTGATGGGCTTGATTGGCACAGCAATCTTAGGTGGAACACTATTTGATTTTGATAGCTTTTCGCTGGGTACCTTGCTAAAATCGTTGATTCCAGTCTTATTGCAATTAGTGGTCTTTTCATCAATTACCTTGTTGGTAACTATGGCAGGCCGCTCGACGATTATGGGGATAGTCTTTGGGATCGTTGGTAATACGATTTTCAACCTGGCCATGAGCTTTTCAACCTTGGCAGCCAAAATCTTACCAAATGCCCATATTAGCAATCTTGAAGCCAATTGGTTGTACACGGGCGATGAACAAAAATTAATGTTTGAAGGGGTCGATCGAGTTTTTGGCACACATATTTCATTAAGCACCAGCTTGATGGTGGTAGCAGCCTATATCTTTGGCTCAATTATGTTGGGGATTCTCTTGTTCCAACGGCGCGATATGGCAGGTCAATAGTTCACAGTTATCAAGAGGGTTTGAGCCGTGGTCGTCATTGACCACGGTTTTTGTTTAACGAAGGGCCAAAAGATCAAACAAGACTGCTGAGGCGGTCACCTCGACTCCTGCACCAGGCCCGCGCACCACCAACGGGCGCTCTTGGTAACGGTTGGTTGTCCAAGCCACCATATTATCTGGCCCTTTGAGCGAGCCAAGCGGGCTATCTTTGGCGACTGCTTGCAAGCCAACTCGCGCCCCATCAGGCGTAATCGCCGCCACATAGCGCAGGGTTTGGCCTTGGGCAACAGCTTCGGCTTGGCGTTGAGCATAGCCAGCATCAAGTTGCTCAAGTTGCACCATAAATTCAACAATGCTCAAATCAGCAAACGCAGCTGGATACAATGGCTCAATTGTAATATCGCTTAAGTTCCATTGATAACCCAAAGTACGCGCTAAAATCAAAGCTTTACGGGCAACATCAACACCGCCCAAATCATCACGTGGGTCGGGTTCTGTCCAGCCCAAGGCTTTAGCTTCACGCACAGCCGCCGAATAAGGCTGGCCTTGTTCGATTGATGAGAGCAAAAAGCCCAGTGTACCACTCAAACAGCCTTCGATGCGCTGAACCTGATCGCCAGTATCGCGCAGCAAATTGGTGGTCACCACAATTGGCAAGCCAGCCCCAACTGTGGCCTCGTAGCGGGTGCGGCGCTCAGCAACCAAGGCTTGAAACAACGTTAAATCTTCGCACAACGGTTTTTTATTGGCCAAGGCCAAACTCATGCCACGCTCAACCAATTCAACCAACTGGGCAGCATTGGCTTCAGCGGTCGTATCAGCCACCAAACAGCCAGCGGGCAAGGCGGCTCGCCAATCGCCGCTGCTTCCCTCGGGCAAACTGGCTAGGGCTGTGCCTTGGGCTTTGGCTGTCGCCACCGCCAACCAGCGCTCGTTGCTCAATGGTCCCGCCACATACCCAGAACGATCAGCCACCAAGGCAAGGTTGAAGTGCGGCAAAGCTTGGGCCAACACCGCCCGACCGACTCCACCAAAGCCATAAATTGCTAAATTGTGCATCGTAGAGCTTCCTTAATCTGATGTGTCGGGCTGTATTGTACGGGTTAGCCAGCTATTTAGGCAAAAAATGCTGAGCACGAGGAAGCAAACTTGGCGTAAATTCGATAGTTAATGATCTTTGCGCTGCTTTTTGAGCAACTTTCGCACTTTTTCTTCTTCGGCAATCACCGCCTCAACTGCTTTGGCCGAGAGTTTGCCAGCATCAACCAAGGCATAAGCGCCCGATCGATCGAGCACCAAGGTATTAGCATCGTCAAATTCAAACGGCATATCAGCGACTAACATTTCGACCACCGCCTTGAGAATCGCAATCCGTGCCCAGCGTTTGTCGTTGGCGGCAATCACTTGCCATGGGGCGTTTTCGCTGGATGTTCGGGCTAGCATTTCATCAATTGCAATCGCATATTCCGACCATTTCTCACGATTGCGCCAATCTTCTTCGGTTAATTTCCAGATTTTCAGCGGATCATTTTCGCGCTCACGAAAACGCTTTTCTTGCTCGTCGCTCGAAATATGTAGGAAAAATTTCAAGACCGAAGTACGATCGTTATGTAAAATTCGTTCAAAATCGTTGATTTCACCGTACGCTTGGCTCCACTCGCGCATGGTAGCAAAGCCTTCAACCCGCTCTACTAGCACGCGGCCATACCAAGAACGGTCAAATAAAACAATCTGGCCATCGCGGGGCAGGCGGTTCCAAAAACGCCAAAGATAATTGTGGGCGCGTTCTTCGGGCGTGGGTGCAGCAATTGGGTGCACCACAAACCCACGTGGATCGAGCGCCTCGGTCAGGCGTTTGATCGCACCACCCTTGCCGCTCGCATCCCAGCCTTCAAACACCAAAACCATGCGATGGCCAATTTGGGTCACGGCGCGTTGCAAACGCAACATTTTAAATTGCAAATCGGTGAGTTGGCGCTCATAGCTTTTTTTGCCCAAATCCAACGATAAATCAACTTGATCAAGCAGCGACATTGCAAGCTCCTTTAAAAGCAAAACGCCCCGTTGTAGCGGAGCGTTGGCTGGTCGATTTAGACAAATTCGCGTAGGCGAGCGGAAATTTCTTCAATCCGTTGGCGATTGATCGAATAATATTTTGCGCCCTTGTCGCGGCGCACATTCAGCACACCTGAGGTTTCCATCAGCTTCAAATGGCGCGAAACCGCCGATTGATGAATATCGAGCAAATTGACAATTTCTTGGGCATACAATTCGCGGCCATGCAACAACGTCATAATTTGCAGTCGCGTTTTATCGGCCAACGCTGCTAATGGCTGATACAGGCTTTGAGTGCGTTCAGTTTGCTCATCACCTTCAGCTGGTGTGGTGCTGCTATTATAAAACACCGTAAGTAATGATCCATTGAAAAGAAACGACAAGTATGGCCCAATATATTGCGATGGCACAAAACGCACAGTGCTAATCGTGCCAAGTCGTTCATGAATATGGTCGGGCAAGCGGCGACCAGTCACTCCAGCAAATAAATCGCGGAAGTTGACGCTATATTGATGAGTCCGATGATAATGGGCATTCCGTTCGCGGCGGACTTGTTGCAGTTCATATTGCTCACGATAAATTCGATCCCAAAAACGCTGAATCGTTGAGACCAACAAATCGCGCCATTCGGTTGGTTGTTGCAATAATTCAATTAGCTCATCGGTATCAACCGGAAACTGCATTTTAGCCAATAATTCTTCTAATTGCTCTTGATCGGCAATAATTTCGGCTGGTGTGTGCAATAATTCAACATCAGCATTAGCGGCGGTGCGTTGCACAATTTTATGCACCATCGCGGCACATTCTTGCGGCGAAAGCGCCTTGAGATCGTCAATCAAGCCATTAAAATCATCGTGACCCGTTGCACCTGGCGGTAAAATTTGGCCTGAAACAGTTTCGACCACCACATAAGGATAAACACCCATGCGCATTGCCAGCTGAATATCGTGGCGTAAGCGCGGGGGCACACTCGCAGCAGCCTCAACCAGCCATGCATCCAAACCCTCAAAATCGTGGACAATTCCAATCAGACCCATTGTCGAAAGTAGATCCAACCCAAGTGATGGGACAAAATCAACTTTAAATGCCGGTTGAGCGCGAACGAGTTCAGTCATAACCATCGACTCCTACTTTTAAGATGCGTTCCCACCATTTGGGGTGATCAAGCTAGCGTATACAATCCCTGCATGAGGGAGCATACTCCCCCGCATTCGACAACGCTCTGAAAGATGGGTTATGCAGGCTTGTACATTTTAGCATATTCTGAGTAACTTGGGCTAGGCGCTGGATTAAGGTTAACCAACGTTTATGATTGGCAGTTGGTTGCTGCGCCCAAGCCAGCTCCTACAGCGGCAAGCGCGGAATTGTGTGAGCTGATTCTCAGCTTTTTGGCAGTGGGAATTTAACTTAGGGTTAGCGGAGGGCCGCTTGCATACCAGCAGCCAGCGTTTGATAGATCGCAATTTGACCAAGATCGATATTGGCAGCGACAATTTCTTCGGCAATCGCTGGATTTGCTCCAGTCAGCAACAAGCGTGCCCCAAGCAATTGCACTGCTTGGGCCGTTTGGCCGAGCGCAACCGCTGCCCGTTGTTCAAGCTGTGAAATCCCAGTCAGATCGAGGATAACCGTGCGAGCACGATAGGTTTCAATTCCATGCAAAATCGTGGTTTGCAAACGCTCAGCCCGATTGAGATCGATTTGACCGATCAAGGGCATTGCTAAAACCTCACGCGAAACCGGAATCAACGGCAAGGCTTGTTCGGCCAAACTTTGCTCTTGGAGTTCGAGCAAAGCCGCTTGGGTTTGCAATTGGCTTTGCTGATTTTGCAGCATTTCGGCTTGCAAGGCACTGCGTTTAGCCTCAGCCGCCAGTTGTTCACGCTGGGCAATGGCCAACGAATCAAGTGCTTGATTGACAGTTTTAGCCAATAAGCCTAGCTCATCGGGGCTAGCAAAGTTAATCTGATGTTGATCAGGCTGACTAGGATCGATCTGGCGCAAATCGCCAACCATCGAAGCAAGAGGATAGAAAATAAAGCGTCGCAAAGCCCAAAAGAGGCTCAACAACCCCAAACAGCCAGCAATCCCCACCACACTAGCGATTAACCAGAAGGTACGTTCACCTTGAATATAAATTGTACGAGGCAGGGCTAAAGTTGCCACCAACAAAGGTTTACCGTCGATTGACGGAAAAACCACAAAACCTTCGAGGGTATTATCGTTGAAAGCTCGCGAAACCAGGCGCTGCTCATTAGCCAATTCGCTGACAATCTGCTGCCGCGTTGGCGCAAGCAAGCGATAATCACTCAACTCAACTGGTAACAAGGTTTGGTAATTAATCCGATCAACCACCGCTTGATCGACCATCCGCCCATAAATCAATGTGCCACGCGATGGACCTTGGGCATCGCTGGTGAGAATCGGTCGCGCCGCCAAAAGCCATAGTTTGGTGCCAGCCCGTACCACACTCGTTTTGCCTTGATCAAGTTGGGGATGATTGAGTAATTGGGGATAGAAATTGTTGATATCAAAAAACTCAAATGGCACGGCAACCGGCTTGCCTTGTTGGGGATCATAGGTTTTGGCGAACACAATTGTGCCGTTCTGATCGGTATAGAGCATCGCTTGCACATTATACAGCTCAAATACTTCGTCGTTGGTATTTTCTTCAATATAGGTGGGCGTGCGCTGATTGATAAAATCATACGATTCATCCCAAGTTGCCATTGATAAGACCAAGGCATCGATCTGGGACAGCTCGCTATCGATTGCTCGCCGCACCCGTTCGAGGTGATCTTGCATTTCCTGTTGTTCAGCAAAAAGGCTTGAGCTATTGACGATATAGCGTAACGGAATCAACAAAACCAGCACAACGATCAACATAATGCCCAATAAAGCAAGGCTAATTTTGCCACGAACACTTTTATGCACATATTGTTGATAGGCTGCTTTCATCGCTGAACTTCCTTATGCCATCGTTGGCTTTGATGCGAATTGGAATGCAACGCATAGAATTGTGGTTAGGCTAACTATACACCATCTCAAAACCACCTTTCGGGTGAGCAATATCCCCCGAAAGTAACTATTTACAGCTAGGACTTCATGGTATACAACAACACTAGAGTATCAATCATTGGTAGCGATTTCAATTAATCGTGCCGATTGACAGCAGGAGCAAGCTATGCACATTTTAATTGTCGATGACGACCAAGACAATCGCACCATCCTTACAACTCGCTTGCAACGGCGCGGTTTTCAAATTAGCACCGCCAAAACTGGGATCGAGGGCTTGATGATGGCGTTGCAATTAAAGCCCGACTTAATTCTGATGGATATGTCGATGCCCGAATTGCATGGTTGGGGTGCAACCGCCCAACTTAAGGCCTCACCGCAAACCCGCTCAATTCCGGTGATTGCGATTACCGCCTATACCCTCTCTGGTGATCGCGAACGCTGTATGGCGGTTGGTTGTGATGCCTATGTCGAAAAGCCTATCGATTTTAATCATTTGCTCTCAACGATTCAGCGGGTGGCTGAACGCCATAGCATTGCCCTTGAGATCAAGCTAGGTGGGTAGAAATGTACCCACCTAGCCATAGTATACCAACATTCAACCACGATGCTAGCTGCTTGTCGCTATGGTTGGGGATAGTAGGCAGCAAACACGGATCATGCGACTTGTGTAACGTGCATTATACACCGTTCCAGCCTCATTCTTGTGCTTCGCCATTACACAACCCCTTGATTAAACATCACATTTAAGCTGCTGCCAAGGGCTATTTGCTAGCCCATGGTAAGAACACGTTGTACTGCTGAGCAATTGGCGTATTGGTAACGGTTGGCGTATTCGTCGCCGTTGATGTCGCCGTATTGGTTGGCGTATTCGTTGCTGTGCGCGTTGGCGTTACCGTATTAGTTGGCGTGTTGGTTGCCGTGCGCGTTGGCGTTGCCGTATTGGTTGGTGTGTTGCTCGCCGTTGGCGTAGCGGTATCAGTTGGCGTATTAGTTGGCGTGTTGGTCGCCGTTGGCGTAGCGGTATCGGTCGGCGTATTGGTTGGCGTATTGGTCGCCGTTGGCGTTGCCGTATCGGTTGCGGTTGGAACAACTGGCGTGTTGGTTGGCGTTGCCGTATCGGTCGGCGTATTGGTTGGCGTGTTCGTCGCCGTTGGCGTTGCCGTATCGGTTGCCGTTGGAACAACTGGCGTGTTGGTTGGCGTAGCGGTATCGGTTGGTGTATTGGTTGGCGTGTTCGTCGCCGTTGGCGTAGCGGTATCGGTTGGTGTATTGGTTGGCGTGTTCGTCGCCGTTGGTGTTGCCGTATCGGTCGGCGTATTGGTTGGGGTAGCAGTTGGGTTTGCCGCTAAAACCGTGTAGCTATAATCATCAGGATCATCATTAAAGCCTCGCACATGTTGACCAAGCGGATTCACATATTGGCCATTATTGTGCTTCAGATAGGCTGAGGCTGAGCCATCCTGGGCAATTACCCGATAGAAAATGGTTGTGCCGATTGGCTGAGCTGGAATGCTGGCCTGCCACAAATCGTAGCTATGGATTGGCTGGCTGCGAAAACTTGCGCTCAACGATTTGATTCGCGTCATTGGAATGGTGGTCGAATTTGCTCCATCCCAATAGCGCAGGCTAACCGTTTGCACATCAAGCGCATCAGTCAATGCCGAGATCGTCACAGCCGTAGTTTCGTCGATTGTGCCACTAGCACTATGCAAAAAGCTGTAGCTCTCGTTTGGCACAAGCTCAAGTTGGGGATTGACCGCATTAGCGCTGTGATAGAGTTGATCCCACAAAATATTATTATCGCCACCAAGCACGATTGGCGTGCTGGTCGCGGTGTTCGTTGGTGTGTTCGTTGGGGTATTGGTCGGCGTGTTCGTTGGGGTATTGGTTGGTGTGTTCGTCGGTGTGTTCGTTGGTGTGTTCGTTGGGGTATTGGTGGCCGCTGAACAGCTCAACGTAGTGCTGGCAGTATTACGTGGGTTTGGCGTACCCACGCTAAATTCAGTGGCATTATCATCAGCATCAATACATGGATTGGTACGAATAGCACTTGTTGTATTACTTGGCGCACCTGTTGCCCCACTCCCCTCGAAGTAATTCGCACTCCCGAAACCAACCAGATCGACAATTTGGCCTTGTTGGGTAGCATTACAAGGTGTAGAAGAGCCATTACAAGCTAAACCTGTTGCAACATTCGCCAAAATTACTTTGCCACCAGTACCAGACATTGCGATTGATCCGAGGGCATCAGGGGTTGGTAATGCAACACCATTTGCTCCACCACCTAAACGCACGAGATAGTATTGACCAGGAGCAATTGAGGCATTTGGTAGTGCCATAACATTTGTACTGAAATTACCAGTACCCGTCGCTGATGTATATTGGATTGACCAGCCATTAATTGAAACACTCGCGTTACTCAAATTGAATAACTCAACAAAATCATGAGTATAGGTAGCACCAGTATTTCCGCCGCCCCCATACACTTGGCTAATCACAACGGTGCTTGATGCAGCAAACGCAGGCTGAGCATTGGTCTGCGGCAGCAGCCAAGCCAACAAGCCTACCAATAAAACACTTAATAATGAGCCGACGCGGGCACGATCAACAGTCAACAACGACCGCAATGAGCGCAATTGCATACCAACACTCCCCAAGACACAGATTTGGCTAAAACGTAAGGATCACTAGCGATCTTGCCACGCGGCCTAGCCCAACGTCAATGCTATTTAGTCCTATCAATGGCCTAGTTCTTTGGGCGATTATTGGCGTGATTGGTGGTAATAAAGTTTGATAATTAATTTAATTTTAGCCCTTTGGAATGCAAAAAAACAGCTATAGCCAAGCCATAGCTGTTTGAACTAGGTTAGATCTAGGACTAGCTTGATTTAGAAGCCCAAAGCACAGCCATCAGCCCGCATATCGCTGCCACCGATCAACGAGCCATTGGGCAAGCGCCAGATAATTTGGCCGCGCCCAAACATGCCACCTTCAGCATGAATTTCGACATCGTGGCCCATGGCGCGTAAACCTTCAGCGATAAATTGGGGCACGCCATATTCCAAATAAACCTTACGGCCAGCGCCAACTTGCCAGCGTGGTGCATCGAGGCTAGCTTGCGGATTAAGCTGCCAATCAACACGGTTCAAAATCATTTGGGCATGGCCTTGAGGTTGCATCGCGCCGCCCATCACCCCAAACGGCCCAACCGCCTCGCCATCGCGGGTCAAAAATGAGGGAATAATCGTGTGGAAGGGCCGTTTGTTGGGCGCTAAAACATTGGGGTGTTGCGGATCAAGCGAGAAGTTCGCGCCACGATTTTGTAGCGCAATCCCAGTTTCGGGCACAACCACGCCTGAACCAAAGCCCATATAGTTTGATTGAATAAAGCTGACCATCATGCCATCGCCATCGACCGCACACAGATAGACCGTGCCACCTTGGGGCAACTGACCATGCTGTGGGTCAAGCGCATACTCGCCAATCAGGCTGCGGCGGCTAGCAGCATAGCGCTTAGAAAGCAATTGTTTGGTTGGCACTTCAACATGCTCAGGGTCGGCAATGTAGCGATAGGCATCAGCAAAGGCTAATTTCATGGCTTCGATTTGCATATGATACGCTTGAATGGTATCGCGGGTGGTATGGCTCAGATCAAAGCCTTCTAGAATATTCAGCGCCATCAGTGCTGCCAAACCTTGACCATTCGGCGGAATTTCCCAGACTTGATAGCCGCGATAGCTAGTGTTGATTGGCTCAACCCAAGTGCTGGTATGTTGCGCTAAATCGGCGGCGCTGATAAAACCGCCAGTTTGCTGCGCCCATTCGACAATTTGCCCAGCCAATTCACCGGTGTAAAAATCGTCAGCGCCAGTTTGAGCAATCCGGCGCAAGGTACGCGATTGTCGCCGCGAACGCCACATGTCGCCAGCGCCAGGCGCACGCCCACGGTAGGAAAAGGTGTTAAGCCAAGCACTGGTTGCGGGGTCGGTCATGGCTTCGTAGCGGCGCAAGGCCAAATTCCAATAATGCGAGACTATCGGCGTAACCGCAAAGCCATCTTCGGCGGCACTAATTGCTGGCATCAGCACTTCTTCAAAATTTAAGCGCCCAAATCGTTGATGCAGATCGTGCCAAGCTCGCGGCGTACCAGGCACAGTTACGCTCGGCCAACCATAGGCTGGCATCTGTTGATGGCCTGCTTGGAGCATGGTTTCTAGGCTGAGCGCTTGCGGCGCACGCCCTGAGCCATTGAGGCCATGCAATTTGCGGCCATCCCAGACCAAGGCAAAAGCATCGCTGCCAATTCCGTTCGATGTCGGCTCGACGACCGTCAACATTGCGGCGGCGGCAATCGCTGCATCGACGGCATTGCCGCCACGTTCAAGCATCGATAAGCCAGCCAAAACCGCCTGTGGCTGGCTGGTCGCTACCATCGAACGCCGCGCAATCGCTGGCATGCGCCGTGAGCTATAGGGTAAATCGATCAACTTCATCGTTTGCTGCCCTCTGATGCTAAAATTTAAATGTTGCTGCTTGTCTCTATCCTCATCAAGTTTAAATCAATAGGATTACAGACTAGTTAATCAATTGAGGTTTATTGGCCACTTGGACTCTGAGTGATCACCATCCTTCCGTCCCGCCTCAAGTCAGAAATATGGCCTCACCCACAGCCTATTCCACAACAATCCAATCGACACGCAGCCCTAAATCGCGTCCATCGGGATTGGTTGGCTCTAGATCGTGCGGTACAAAGGTGCTACTGCTACGTAATTCAATTGCTAATGGTATGTTACGTAAACTATTTGGCAAAGCAATTTCATGGGTCGCCCACGCTGAGTCGATGGCGATTTCGGCTAAAAATTGCCCATTAGCGAAGATACTCACGTTTGGTGCGGCCAAGCTGGTTGGACGTTGGCTAGCAATCCGCAAGCGCAACAAATTGGCATCACTAGGCGCTTGCAACCAGATTGTGGCCTGATCGCCAAACCAGCGGCTACCATCCTCGGCAGCATACCAATCGTCAATCAAGCCCAAATCAAGGCCATTGCCCAAATCGAGCGTACTGGTGATGGGAATAAATTGCATACGTTGGCGTGACCATGCTTGCAGATCTTCGGTCGAACTGGTTTCGTAGGCCAATTCAGCCGTAGCCGCCTCAAGCTGGCCTTGCTGGCGCAGATAATCGCCTAACAATAAATGAGCATAGGCATGGGCTGGCAAATAGTCAATCGCCAAACGCAATTGCTCTGCGCCAACGCTTGGTTGCTGGCTGACAAAGGCGATTCGCGCCAACACCACCCGTGCTAACGCTGATTCAGGATCGTAGCGCAAGGCATTGCTGGCCGCCGATTGGGCCTCAAAAATCGCCACACCTGAGCTAGCTTGCTCGTTCATGGTAGCTGGCAAGGCGGTCGCATCAGCTAAATGTTGCTCGGCCTGCCACAAATACCAATGTTTTTGGCCTAAACGCCAAGCCTGTTGGGGATAATTGGCATAGCTCAAACTCAAGGCTACCACGCTTGCGCCGGTTGCCAGCGCCAACCATTGGCGTGGTCGCGGCCAAGCCCAACGCAATTGGTGGATTTGCCAAGCAGCAGCGGGCAAAAGCACAGGCAACAACGGCAAACGATAGCGATATTCCACATGAAACAGGCAGGCCGTAAACACGGTATAGCCAACCCACGCCGCGAGCAGGAGCTTGAGATTACGCTCGCAGGGCAGCGACCACATACCAGCCAAGCCCAAACCAATCAGCAACAACCACCAAGCATCACCCAAGAGCAAGCGCAACCAAACTTCACTAGCTGGTCGCCAAATCGCTCGTCGCGCAAGCAAATCGTCGCTATGCTCTAAGCCCCAACTATGCCAAAATTCGCGTCCAACCTTGGCCAAAAACCAATCAGGGTTCTGGGTTATCGCCGCGATGCCTTGTTGTGAGGCCAATTGGCTGCGCTCAATTCGCGCATCGCCCATTGCATATAACTCTGCTTTAACCAGATCGCGGCCACGTGGATCGTTATCAAGCCAGAGATTTTCCTGACCAGTCGTATCAATCAGAATAAAGCCATCATAGGTCAGAGCGTTGCGAATTGTCCATGGAGCAAGCGTCAGAATGGTTGCGGCCAGCAAACCAAGCATCTGCCGCCAGCGCTGCGGATTATCGCTACGCCATAGCAATAATAAGGCTAATGGCAACAACGGCAATGCCACCGAGCGAATTAAACTAACAAGCGCAATCGCCACGCCAGCGGCAATACTCCAGCGCAATTGTGGGCGACGCAAGGCCAACATCAACAAGCCAAACACCAGCATCAAGCCCGCCAACGTAACGGTTTCGCTGAGCAATTCGGTTGCATTCAAGGCCAAAGTAAATGAGCCAGCAGTCAAACCAGCGGCGATCAAAGCCAAATCGTTGCGGCGTAGCAACAGCCGTGCCCACCACCAAACCAAGGGAATCGTGGCGGTGCTGATCAAGGCGTTGATCAGCCGCAAGCCCTGTAAATCGCCATCGAACAGCCAAACCAACGCTGCCAAGCCCATGGGAAACAACGGTGGCCGCATAAATTGCAAATCGTAGTATTCTTTGCCTTGGGCCAAGGCAATTGCCAAATCCAAATATTCGCGCTCATCGCCGCCCAGTGGCCGAAATTCATGCCAATGCCACGCAGCGAGTCGCAGCCCCAAGCCCAAACCCATCAGGCCAAAAAGAATCGCAAAGCTGAGCCAAGAACGCTGCAAACGCATAATCATTCCATCAATAGCCATGCACCAGAACAATGCATCAGGCGGTATTATACCGAGGGTCAGCAATTAATTGATAGCACACAAGGAATAATATGGCTTGGATTCCTCAACGTTCACAAGCAGTTGAGTTGCTCGACGCATTAACTGAGCATCCTGAATTGAGCGCCAATTTGGCCGAAATGGCTTGGCTCTATCGTTTGAGCGGTGGTTATCGTTTAGGTTGGCGCTTGTTGCAGCCATTCTTACAAAACCACACGAGTTTGCTCGATCTTGGGTCGGGCAATGGCCAAATTGGGCGTTGGCTCCAAGCAGCGAGCCAGCAGCAAAGCCAATCATTACAAACGCTCAGCCTTGATCTCAACCACACGATTGTTGCCAGCAATCAGCAAGCTTTGGTTGGTGCAGGCCAAGCGTTGCCATTCGCCGATCAAAGCATCGACATCGTTTTTTGTGCCCAAATGCTGCATCATTGCAGCAGCGATCACGTGATTGGCCTGTTGCGTGAAGCACAACGGGTGGCTCGCCGTGGCATTGTAATTGTTGATCTTCAGCGCAGTTGGTTGGGCTATTGGGGTGCACGGTTGGTTGGATTAGGCCCGCTGACCAGCCTTGGCAAGCATGATGGCCCACTATCAGTGCTACGCGCCTGGCGCAGCAGCGAAATTCAATCAATGCTGCAAGCAGCAGGCATTCAACACTACCACATCGAACAAACTAGTTTATATTGGGGTTTAGCGATTGAACCAACTGCTCAAGCCAAAGCCTAGCAATCCAACCAGTGCTCCGCTCCACATCCACGCCCCAGCTTGCGACTGCGAATAGCGTCGTAACCAAGAGGTCAAGCCAAGCAGCAGCAACCATAAACCCAACAACAAAGCGCCAAAACCCCAAATTGAGCCAAGCCAAGCCAACTTAAATTGGGTTTGCAATAGCCAAGCCAGCAGTGCCAAATGACCCAAACGGCGTGCCCCCAAGGCCCAAGCCAACGCCCCTTGGGTTGGTGCAGTTTCCCAAGCACCAAGTTGGAGATAGGGCAACAAGCCAGCCAACCAGAGTGCTAATGCCAGCCAACCCAGCCAACCCTCGCCCAAAATCAACAGATCATTAGGCAGCAAACCACCATGCAAACTGGCAATGATCCAGCCAACCAAGCCCAGCAGCGGCCAACCAGTAATCAAACCAACCAACCAACGCGCCGCACGTAAGCCCGCCAAGGCTCCATTACGCCAATCTTGGCCAATCGCCCAGAGCAATGGCGCATCGAGCAACAACCAATAACTCAACAAATCAAGCGTCGCCCGCAGTTCACTGGATTCAGCAAATGGCCAGAGGCTAAGCGCCAACAATGGCAATGGCACAAGCAGCCAATCAAATGGGTGCTCAGTGCCAACCGGATTTTGACGTGGGGTCAGCCAACGCCAAACCAACCAACCCAAGCCAACCATCACCAGCGCACTCAAGCCACCAGGGTAGAGCAACAAACGCTGCCACTGGCCTGCCACGCCCAAACGCCATGCTTCGCTACTCATCGCGTGATTTGCTCCCCCATGGCAAACCACGCCGCACCAATTGCCAAACGGTTTGCTCACGCAACGGCTCACGGTCGGCATTGGTCATATGGCTGCGCCAACGATGGGCCAAATAGCTGATGGCAATGCCAACGAGCAACAAGCCTGCGAGCACCACCGAAGGCAAGGTTGCCACCACCTGCGAGCCAGGATTACGCGTCGCTAAGCCTGTCCATGGTGCAATATCGAGCCGCCCAAACACGGTCAAGCCCGCCCCAAGCTCACGCCAAACCGGCGTGAGCAACAATTCAAGCAAGAAAGGCATACCCAAACCAGCCGCCAGTTGTAGCGCCATCAAGGGCCATTGCCAGCGCGAAATTTGGGGCGGCAAGCGAAACGTACTCAGGGTCAGCAGCATAAGCACCAGCCAGCACAGCCAGCTCAATAAAGCCAAACCACCAGCTAAACTAGCCGCCGCCGTCAGCCAGAGCGCCATCCACAATGGAACGAGGCTTGCCACATTGCTATATTGTTGCAACAACGGATGCGCCAAACATGCCACCAAGGCCAAGGCCCATGTCGCCGCGATTCCGGCTTCGCTGGCCAACAAACTAGTAGCCAACACCAAACACCACAGCACTTGGGCAACCAAACGGCGGCGTTGCTCTAAAGCTTGCGGCGGCAACAATTGCCAAGCAAACCACAGTGCCGAGCCAGCTCCGATCAGGGCCGCGACCGCTGTCCAAGCCCAATCTAAGGGCACAAGGCTATACAAGCGCAATACGATTGTAAGGTTAGCTAAGGCCAATGTGCTAGCAGGTGGTGTTGCCTGCTCGGGCCATGGCCAGCAGCCAAAAGCCAAAGCAGCCCCTACAAGAATCAGGCCGATATGGATTGAGTTGAGCTGAACCGCCACACTCGCAGCTTGCCACGACCAACTATCAGCATTTAAGCCGAGCCAAGCAAGACCCAACGCCGAGGGAACTCCACTCAAGCGTTGCGCCCAGGTTTGGCCAAGCAAACCACCAACGAGTAATAAAGCTAACGCCGAAAGCGCTAGGTTCGGGCTAAGCACACTCGCCAACCCAATCAACCAAGCCAAAGCCACCTGCCAACGCTTGGCGGCAACTAAGCCATCGGCCACGAGTGCCAAGCCAAACAACGGCAACAGTGCCAACAACAAACTCATGGCTGCATCATTTCCGCAATACTGCGCAGCTGCAAACCAGCTTGCTGTAAGCGCTCAATGATTAACGGCAAGGCTTCAGCCAGCGCAGGGTCAGCACAATCAAGCACAAGCAATTCCCCACGATACGTTGCTGCTTGCTCAGGCTGAATTAACTGCTCGGCCAATGCCAATGCATCGCGTGCTTGGGCGTTATCGAGCAACAAATAGCCGTTTTGAGCGGCAAGTTCAGCTAAGGCTTGGCTACTCGGTTGCTGCCAAATTCGCAAATAGGGGCGCAGCGAGGCATCCATTCCAAGTTGGTTAGTCAAAGCAGTTTCGGTTTGATTCAAAGCTTGGGCTACTGTTTCAGGCTCAATTTGCGCAAGCGCAAGGCCACTCGCCAGTTCATGGCCAGCCGCAGCGAGTTGTTGCAACGCTTGCGGGTTTTGCTCAATCCAAGCAGCATCCAGAAAAAAAGTCATCGTGATCGATTGGCTAGCAAGGGTTTTTAATAGTGGTTCGATTGGTGCGGCTGCCACACTCAAATCACAGCTTAGTCCAACCCATGCTTGGCTAGTAAAGCCACGGCTGATCAACAGAGGAGTTGAAGGCAAACTATTCGGCTGATCGCTTTCCAAACGTGGCACAATCAACAACTGGCCCGCCCCAATTGGGCGATTCAGTCGATTGTAACGGCTAATAAATAAGGGGAAGCTTGCCCCACGTTCAGCAATTGATTCCAAACTATCGCCAGCCTCAACCCGATAAACTGTGTAGGATTGCCACGTCAAGGCCAAAGCCATCGGCGTAGCGGTTAAGCTGATCGGCGTTGGAGCATGCGCCGTTGCGGTTATGCTAAAAGTCGTTGGGGTAGCAATTGCCACAGCTGGGCTAGCTGTGGGATTTGGCGCAGCGGATGCACAACCAACCAAGCAGCACAAGCCCAGCAATAAGCCAATAATGCGCACAAAACCTCACTAAGGAATAATCAACACATCGCCTGGCTGAAGCTGATCAGCTTGTTGCGGCGTGAGATCATTGGCTTCGAGCAATTCAGCAATCGTTACATCAAAAGCTTCAGCAATTGAGCGTAACGTGTCGCCATCTTCAACCGTGTAGGTACGGCGTTCGGCAGTTGGCGTAGTGCTTGGCTCACTGGTTGCGGTTGGTTCAGCGGTAGCTTCGGTAGTTGCGGTTGGTTGGTCGGTTGGCGTAGCGCTTGGGCGGGTTGTTGCGGTTGGAGCTAAACGGGTTGCAGTAGCCGCCAAGGTTGGTAATACTTGGGTTGGCATAGCGGTTGGTTCGGCCTCAGGCGGTACTTCCAAATCGATACCTTGCTGTTGGATAAGCACCAAACTGCCAAGCTGAACATTGGCTTGATGCTGACTGACCAGCCAAATCGCGGCAACTGCCGCCAGCCCGAAAAGCACTCCTGCAATCGAATAAAATGGCAAAGCACTTAGGCGGGTGCGCAGAAACCGCAGCAAAATCGCAGTCAAAATGGGGCTAAGCAAGACAAAAAAGAGGGCAAAAGCAATACTTGTTGACACGGTTCAGTCTCCTACAGACACGCCCCAAGTATAGCATATTGAAGAACAGAGATTGAGTTTTGATCCACGAAGGGTGAGGGGATTTAGGGATCAGGGGCTAGGGATCAGATTTGAATTAGCTAGCCCAAGCACCAATCCTGATTCCTAATTACTAGCCCCTGATCCCTAAATCCCCTCTGCGCTGCTACGTTAACATCTAACCCCTGATCCCTGAATCCTGATCCCTTTATGCTTTTGACTTTTGACTTTTGACTTCTGACTTTTCACCTGGCCATGCACTCAGCGCAAGATCGGCAACCGCAATCAAATCGGCGCTGCTGGCCCCATCGATTGCTTGCACCGACATCCCTTGGAGAACCGCAGTATAGAAATTGGCCAATGCCAGCGAATTGCTGGTCGCTGGCAATTCATGATTATGTTTTGCTAAGTCAAGCTGCTCGACGAATACCACAAACATTTCGTGCCGAATCCGCGCTACTGCTTGGACGATTGATTGGTTTTCGACCGCACATTGTAAAGCCGCCGTAGAAACCATACAGCCAGCCGGGGTGGTTGGGTCGGTAAAACTCTCGGCAGCAGCATATAAATAGTAGCGCAACATAGCATAGGCACTAGGTTGATTCAAGGCCGCTTCTAGGCGTTGGTATTCGCTGCGCAGCAAAAAATGCTGAATCACCTCGCGATATAAATCTTCTTTCGAGCCAAATGCTGCATACAAGGTCGGCGGCGTAAAGCCCATCGCCGCAGTCAAATCGGCAATTGATGTGCCTTCGTAGCCATAGCGCCAAAACAGTTCCATCGCCGCATCAAGGGCTGCTTGCCGATCAAAGGTGCGCGGTCGGCCTCGCGCTCTGGTTGCTGCCATAATTATCTATCGATCACTATAAAAATTTGACATTCCACAAAACATCCAGTAGATTTATTTTATAGCGTTCTATAAAATAAATCAATGGAGCATCTATGCCAAGCCAATCGCCATCAAAAACCGCCTTGATCACCGGAGCAAACTCAGGTATTGGCCTCGAACTGACCAAACGGCTGCTCGGCGAAGGCTGGGCAGTCATTGGATTGATGCGTTCACAGTTTCCCATGAACGAGCCAATTCTTCAAGCAGCGCAAACTGCGGGCAAACTCCGCAGCTATCAAGCCGAAATCAGCGATTTTGCTCAGCTTCGCGCTGCCTTACAAACAATTAAACAGCAAGAAACTAGCCTCGATTTGCTATTCAACAATGCTGGAAGGGCAACTGAGCAACTGGTTTTTTCGCCGCAAGGGCGCGAATTAAGCTTCGAATTACAGAGCGTCGTGCCGTATATCATCGCTATGGAGCTGAAAGAATTGCTGTTACGTGGCCAGCACAAAACGATCATTAATACCTCATCGAATGTGCTGTTGGCACTTCGAAAACTGGAGATCGCTCAACTTGAACGACCGCAAAGCTTCAAAAAGCTCTTTGGGCCATATGCAACATCCAAATTAGCGCTCTCGCTCTGGAACCAAGCGCTTGCGCCACAACTGGCAAAAGAAGGCATTAAACTCTACAGTGTTTGTCCTGGGGGTAATCGAGGATCGATCAAAACCAATAATGGCTTGCCTTGGTGGCTGCGACCTTTTCACGGCTTGCTGTTTAAACATCCTAGTAATGGCGCTGAACGTTTGTATAACGCTGCCTTCAATCCGCAGCAATTTCCAAGTGGCAGTTTCATCAATAAAGGTAAGCCGACGGCACTTCCCGCAGCACAGCAAGCCCACGCAGTTTTGAGCAAAGTTCAAGCAATTTATCAGCAGGAGTTTGCACACTAGGATTCAGGGGCTGGGAATCAGGGGCCAGTTTTAACCACGAAGGGCACAAAGAGCACGAAAAAGAGGCTATGGGCTGATGGCTATAGACTATCGGACATTCCTTGCTATTCCAATGCTGTAAATCCAATAGCCTATAGCCTGTAGCCATTCACCCTCTACGCCACTACGTTAACATCTAGCCCCTGATCCCTGAATCCTAATCCCTTTTGACTTTTGCCCTCTGACTTTTGACTTTCATTAGACTGAAGCGCGGATCTCATAATTGGAGATGATTTGCTCGGTTTTGGCATCGGCATAACGATTAATCATTTTGCTGGCTTCCGAGTTATCACGAATAGTTTTGGCCAAGGTAAAGGTGCTACCAATCGCAAACAAGGCAGCAACCGCCAAAAAACTCTTGACCCAAATATCGACTGGCGCATGATAAATGCCCAAGAGCAACGCCACAATCGAAATGAAGAACGAAATCCAGGTAAAGGCGATCCATGCACCAGTATCTTTTTGAATGGTTGGGTGGTTCATATTGCTCGCTCCTTGTGTTGATGCTGGCAGTATAAATCGGCGCAAGTGGCAGCACATACACCGCGAGATACATTGGCCGATACATTGCGCCAACAGCGTGGTTTGTGGCTTGTGATACAATACACAAAACTCCCATCAGCCAGTGCTGGCAGCGGCAGAGCGTGTCCATCTGCCCTTTTTTGTTTACTACCACAGGAGTAACTACCTCATGGATCGTATCCTGGTCACGGAGAAGATTGGTGCCGAAGGCCTTGCGGCGCTTAAAGAGGTCGCCGAGGTTGATGTTCGTCTTGATCTAACACCAGAAACCCTGTTGGAGGCTTTGCCACAGTACGATGCCTTGATCGTGCGATCGCAAACCAAAGTTACCGCTAAAGTGCTTGCAGCAGGCACCAAACTTCGAGTTGTTGGCCGCGCCGGGACGGGTGTTGACAACATCGATTTGGCTGCCGCCAATCAGCAAGGAATTTTGGTGGTCAACGCTCCAGCATCAAACAGTATTGCAGTCGCCGAACTGACAATTGGTTTGATGATTGGTCTCGCCCGCAACATTCCCCAAGCCCACACTGCCTTGCAAAATGGCAAATGGGAACGCAGCAAATATGGCGGTTGGGAAGTTCGCGGCAAAACTCTAGGATTGGTCGGTTTTGGCCGAATCGCCTCAGAAGTTGCCCGTCGCGCCCGCGCCTTGGAAATGAATATTATTGCCTACGACCCAATTATCAATGCTGAACGTGCAGCTCAACTTGGCGTGACCCCAGTGACGCTTGATGAATTAACCAGCCGCGCTGATGTTATTTCATTGCACATTCCATTGATCGATGCCACGCGCAATTTGTTCGATGCCCAACGCTTGAGCCAAATGAAAAAAGGCAGCTATATCATCAATTGTGCCCGTGGCGGCGTGATCGATGAAGAAGCCTTGTTTGAAGCCTTGGAATCAGGCCACCTTGGCGGCGCAGCCCTTGACGTATTTGCCAAGGAGCCACCAACTGGCCCCATCGTCACCCACCCCAAAGCTATTGTCTTGCCACACTTAGGCGCTTCAACCGAAGAAGCTCAAGCCTTGACCGCCGCCGATGTGGCCGAAGGGATCGTTGATGTATTGGCTGGCCGCTCGCCACGCTATGCCGTCAACGCGCCGTTTGTCGCTCCTGAAGAGTGGGCAATCGTTGGGCCATATCTCGATCTTGGCCGCAAATTAGCTCGGCTCAGCACTCAATTGGTCGATCTGCCAGCCCAATCGTATCAAATTGTCTACAACGGTGCCTTGGCAGGCCTGACCAGCGAACCAATTAAGTTAGCAGTTTTGCAAGGCTTGCTCGAAGGTGGCTCAGAAGGTCGGGTTACTCCGGTTAATGCGCCATTCTTGGCTCGCGAACGCGGCTTAACCATCAACGAAACTCATCGCCCCGATGCTGAAACCTACACCGAATTGTTGCAATTGGTGGTGACCACCAGCGATGGTGTGGTGCATACCTTCGGTGGAACGGTAGTACGTGGCGAGGCTCATATCGTCCAAATCAACGAATTTTGGCTCGATTTGGTGCCAACCAGCTCAATGTTATTCACTTTTCACCAAGATCGGCCTGGCTTTATCGGGCGGATTGGCACATTGCTGGGCACGGCTGATATCAACATTTCGGCGATGCACGTTGGCCGTTCAAGCCCACGCGGCACAGCAATTATGGTGCTCACGGTTGATGAAGCCATTCCAAGCGAGACCCTAACCGATATTAACAACCAAGCCGATATTGAACGCGCCTACAGCGTGCTGCTCTAAACCGCAAACTGAACACTCAAGCCGCCACGATTCAATGGCGAAACGTGGCTTTTGCTATTGGTAAGGATTTTAACACCATTTGGTTATCCTCTCTTAACCCGATTGACAGGCTATCCGTTCTACACTATCTACAGTGATAACAAGGATAGCAGGCCATGAGCTACTCAATCGTGATCATTGACCCAGATCAAGGTTCAGCCCAAACAACTGCCGCGCGATTTCAGCGGCGTTGGGGCCAGAACGTCCAAGTCAATATTGTTAAACAAGCTGATTGGGCTAGTGTTCAGGCTTATAGCCCCAACCTAGTCGTGATTGACCCCGCGCCATATCGGCTGCATGGGTTGCGCTTACTCGAACAACTTTGCGAAGAGCAACCTTCCACAGCCATTGCCGTGGTCGCTTCGGGTAGCTCCCCAAGCATGCGGCAACGCCTACGCAACTTGCCAATCACTTCATATTTGGAAAAACCTAGCTCGTTAGCCCCCCTACTCGGTGAACTTGATCACCTTGTTGAGAGCAATGTCGCTCTCCAATCCAAAGGAGGATTGGTTATGGAACGCCAAATGTTGATTCCACTTGATGGTTCACTGTTAGCGGAACAAGCTTTGGATTATGCGGTGGTTTTAGCTCGCCGCAACAGCAGTGTTTTGCATTTAGTTCGGGTGATTGGCTATCCACCGCTAGTTCCGGCTTACGAATGGCCAGTGCCAAGCGCTGTCGATAGCCGTCAATGGTTAGCCGACGAACGTCAAGCCGCCCAAACCTACCTTGATGAACTCAAAGCTCGTTATGAGCAACAAGGCTTGGCGATCCGAACAACCGTGCTTGATGGCGAACCAGCCCAAGCAATTGTCCAATTTGCGACCGAACAAAATAGCGTGCGCGAAATTGTGCTCGCCAGCCATGGTCGCAGTGGGTTTGGGCGTTGGGTACTCGGCAGTATTGCGGAAAAATTAGTCCAAGCTACGCCAGTGCCAATTTTGGTCATCCATGGCGATGAACGCAAAGTCGAAACCTTTAAAATTCCGCCAGAATTGCGCACGATTGTTGTGCCACTCGACGGCTCAGCCATTGCTGAACAAGCCTTGCCCTTGGCCAGTCAACTAGCCGAGGCCCATAGCGCTGAGCTGGTCTTGCTAAGTGTCACCCCAGGCATCGACGATCCAGGTTTGATCGAATCGGGGATTGTGCCAATGTGGAGCGCTGGCGAAAAAGCCCAAGCCCGCGACCAAGCTCAGAAATATTTGCAACAGCTTGAGCAATCACTACAAACGCCACGGCTACGCATCCGCCATCTCGTCGTGAGCGGCACACCCGCCGAAATGATCGACGAAATTGCCCAAGAAGCAGTTGCCAGCATGATCGTTATGGCAACCCACGGTCGCAGTGGCTTCAGCCGCATGTGGATGGGCAGCGTAGCAACCAAGCTGATTCGCAGCAGCCAACGGCCAATCTTCTTGGTTCGGGCGGTCGAACAAGCTGCCGAACGCGGCCAACCACTCTAAACTTTTTCGCTTGAGAAGGAGCCATGCCCCAGCATCACTTAATTTTGGGTGGTGTTGGGGCATTTTTTAAAGCACGAAGGTAAATTTTTTAGCCACGAATTACACGAAAAATACTCCGATAGCCCAGAGCCATTCATTTCATTCCTCAGTCTTATTTTCTGCGTTACACTCCGATCCCCGATCCCCTATGTTCTTATCACAAAACAATAGTTATTTGCACACTACTGTTAGTCTATGGTAGGATAGCCATATCGCCACTTAGTTGAGAGAGAACCATATGGCTAGCAAATCATGCCCACACTGCCAGGCACCAATCGGTTTAAACACCTTCTTGATGAGTACCAATCCGTTTCAGCTTAAATGCCCCAACTGCCAACAGATGCTTAAGTATAAAACCTGGGTTAAGGCATTGAATGGGATGTTAATTGTAGCGTTCTTAGGCCTACTTATCTATCTTATCCCGCAGATTATTGCCGATCCACGCGGTTTTCGCACAACCATGCGTCTCATGATGCTGAGTTCCTTAGTCATTCTAGTAATGATCTTTGGTATCACCTATATGGCTGATCCATTCGAACGGTCGTAAACGAGGATGCAGTTGTTAGGGGTCAGGGGTCAGCAGCATATCGTGTAGAGCGCTAGATCTTCGTGATCTTCGCGTTCTTCGCGGTTAACATCTCCCTGAACGCTGAATCCTGATCCCTTGCATCTTATCTAGATTAACCACCGCCCCCCGATCCCCAACAACCAATCCCCAAACACAACAAAAGTAGCCAAACAACAACGAACGGTAGACAAATCTTATAGTTTGGGCTGGGCATTGGCAAGTACACTACATCCATATCAAGGACGATATACCGTGTAATTTAGGGGGACACACGATCATGGATCGCAATGAACAACAACCTATCGAACAAGTATTAAATGCCCCAACCTCGCGCCGCAGCTTCTTGCGCTGGACAGGGATGGCGGCAGCCGCAGGAACCATGGTCGCATGTGGCCGCGAAAGTGCGCTAACTGTTGAGCCAGCAACCGTACCACCAGCAAGTGCCACGACCGCTGCCGCAGGCACCGATCATAGCAATGGTGGCCATAATAGCACTGGCAATGCTGGAACTCCTACCACCGACAGCGGGCTAAAAGCATGGGAAGAAATGGACAAGATGCATGAAGCCGGGGTTAAGCTGTTCCCAGCAAAAACCGAAGGCCTGAGCATGCAGCCCCTCGAATATCGCATGGAAGGCGATGTAAAAGTTTTTGAATTGACCTGCGAAAAAACCATGTGGGAAGTTGAACCAGGCCGCAAACTTGAAGCTTGGACCTATAACGGTCAATTGCCTGGCCCAGAAATTCGCGTCACCGAAGGCGACAAAGTGCGGATTTTGGTCACCAATAAGCTTGATGAAAGCACCGCCGTTCACTGGCACGGTTTGTATGTGCCCAACAATCAAGATGGTGTGCCATTTATCACTCAGCCGCCAATCACGCCTGGCTCAACCTATACCTATGAGTTTACGGTGCGCAACTCTGGCTCGCATATGTATCACTCGCACCATAACTCGACCAAACAAGTTTCAATGGGCTTGCTTGGGCCATTTATCGTTGAGCCAAAAGATAAGAGCAAAGATCCTGCATCCGACAAAGAATTTATCTTGGTGCTGAATGATACAGCCCAAGGCTTCACCATCAACGGCAAAGGCTTCCCAGCAACCCAACCATTGACCGCCAAATTGGGGCAAAAAATTCGCATTCGCTATATGAATGAAGGCTTGATGATTCACCCAATGCACTTGCACGGCTTGCCCCAGTTGGTGTTTGCCAAAGATGGCTGGAACTTACCCCAACCATACATGTGCGATACGCTCAACGTCGCACCAGGCGAACGCTGGGATGTGATTGTTGATTGTACTGACCCAGGTGTCTGGGCCTTCCACTGCCACATTTTGTCACACGCCGAAAGCGAACACGGCATGTTTGGGATGGTTACAGCGCTAATCGTCGAATAGGAGCGCGACCATGAGTATCGTGTACGATATTTTGATCATTGGCGGCGGACCATCGGCATTGGCTGCGGCATTTTATGCCCAAAACAAGCAATTACGCACGCTGATGATTTACGCCGACCTCGGCGGCAAAGCTGGCTGGGCGCATAACCGTACCGTCAACGGCACGATCAACGTTCTGCCCGGACACGATCTAGTGGAACGGCTGATTAGCCAGCTTTCGAATCACCAATCGTCGGTCGCCCACATTAATGATCGGGTTGTCGGGCTGCGCAAAACTAATGGCATGTTTGTGGTCGATACCCAACAATACGGCGAACGCTATGCCCGTTCGGTCGTAGTTGCCAGCGGTGCAGCTCCCAATCGCTTGCCCTTACCAGGCATTCAACATTTGTTCGGGGTGGGTTTGGGTTATTCAATCACAACCTTTGCCCATCAAACCCAAGGCCAACGGGTGGCAGTCTATGGCGTAACTCCCCGCACAATTCGCGGGGTCGCCGAAATCGTCTTAGGCTCAAACCATATCTATTGGGTCAGCCCAGATGAAGATTTGCCCGAAGTGCCTTTAGTCGATGCCATTCGGCGCATGCCCAATGTCACAATTATTCCCCAAGCCACCATCCGTGATGTCGTGGGGATCAATTCGGTCAAGCAGATTGTGATTGAACGCGGCACATCGTTGCAGCATATTCCGGTTGATCGGCTATTTGTCGATATTGGCATTCAGCCAAATACTGGCTTCCTGAACAATGGCAACGTCGATGTGCTCGATGAAGATGGCTTTGTGATTGTTGATGAATATAATAGCTCGCCCTGCCACGGTATTTTTGCCGCTGGCGATGTGAGCAACAGTGTTCTTGGTGAACAAGTGTTAATCGCGATTGGCGATGGCGTTCGCGCTGCCGTCAGTGCCTACGAATACCTGCTTGTTCATAAGCTCACGCTTGAAGAAGTGAGCCATGCAGCCAGCAAGACTGCTTAATCTCGCTTAGCTCGGTTCCCCACCAAGGACACAGGCATACCTGTGTCCTTATTTTGTCCACGGCATAATCTTTGCTTGTTCAGAGTCAGCATAATCAAGGAGGATTGTATGACTGAGCATGAAGAACGTCACTTTAGCCCCGAAGTTGTCGCCGCTGAACGGGCGGCGTTTGAACGCAAAAATGCAGTTATCGCCGCCAAACACGAGCAACTTGAAAAAATCGTTGCGCCTGTGCTCAACCACATTGCCGAAGAGGCCGCTGAAGCAGCCAAAAATCCCGCTCATCAAGCCTTTTTAGCCGAGCAGCATGACCATACGCACGACCAGCCTGCAACAACTGCTGGCAAAGAACGCCCGCAGGCCGTGCCACCGCAATTGGCGGGCAATCCAGCACCACAGCCAATCGACCGCCACGAGCTGCACGATGATAACGCTCCACAGCTCAAACCTCAAGGTAGCTCGCTGCGCAGCGATAATTAACTCATAAACAGCGACAACCCCGCCGCAACCTCAATAGTTGCGGCGGGGTTATGGTTTTTAATAGATAAGTTCCCTCACCCCAACCCCTCTCCCACTGCGGCAGGCGATGGGCATCCCATCAGTCATGCGACGCTGATTCCCCCTCGCCTCGCGTGCGGGAGAGGGGGGCAGGGGGTGAGGGCAACTATTGATTGAGGCTTTGCAAAGCCAAGGCCAAACCACCAATCGCCACAGCTTCGGCTCCCAACAACGAGTGCACAACTGCAATATGGCGCGGAGGCGTTGGGCTAATTAATTGATTAACTTGGGTTTCGACCGCGCTGCACAGCGCATCACCACCCTTGCGCGTGACAATCCCGCCAAGCACCAACAAGGCTGGATCAAGCAATTGCACCACGCCAGCCAAGCCTAAACCAAGCACTTCAACTGCTTCGCTAATCGTTTTAGCTCCAGCATTGGCATCATTGAACAACACATCAAGATCATCGGTTTGTAGGCCAAGTTCATTGGCGCGGGCTAATAAGCCGCGAATCGAGAGCAAATCTTCAATTTCGCGCTGATGGTTCAAGGAATAACGGGCATGGCCGATTTCGCCTGCGCTGGTGGTTATGCCGCGATGCAGTTGGCCATTCAGCACCAAACCACTACCAACACCTGTGCTCAAATGCAAATAATATAAATCTTGGACATCACGGCCAGCGCCAAACATATATTCGCCAAAAGCAATCAAGCTCGCATCATTTTCGATCAATGTTTGAGCATCAAAAGCGGCTTCAAATTGCTCGCAAACATTCAAATCGTTCCAACCAGCCATGCGATATGAACGACGCGTAACCCCACGTAGCGCATCGACCGGGCCACCAAAGCCCACGCCAATCCGCACCAATTGCTGGCTTGGCACATTATTGGTTTCAAGCAATTCGTGAATCAAACTAAAACTTTGTTCAAGCACGGTTGTGGCGGTGCTTTCAGGAGCAAGCTCGGTGGCGGCATGGAACAGGTGTTGCCCACAAATATCAGTGACAACCGCACGAATGCCATAACTGCCTAAATCAACCCCCAGCACATAGCTCGTTGGCCCAAATAATCCCCAATTGTGCTGGGCAATTTGTTGCTTAAGGCTATTCCAGAGTTCAGACATTGAACACCTCCTTGTGCTATGGTTGATCCCACAGTCCGATTATAGCACGTTGCCCGCCGACCAACCGAGCATTTCACCAGCAATTAGGCAGAGATCCGTTAACCAATCCAGGCTGATTGTTGGCGTTTCACCACCAATAATCTGACAGAAGAGTCATTTTTACAACCTTTTAATGATTGAATAAGGGCGAATTATTGTTGCCAGATCGCCGCAAAATCATCAGGATGGGTGAGCAACAATCGGCAAAATCCTGCTGTCTAATGGTTGCGCCATCTGCTATACTGCACACACATTGATCAGGCAACAACCTAGTAGGAAAGAACTTCATGGCACGTTTGCTTGCGACCATCGATGGGCAATCGCTGAATATTCCAATTACCAGCCGCGGCCTACAAATTGGTCGTTCGCGGCAAAACGATATTGTATTGAATCATCCGCATGTCTCGCGTCATCACGCCTCGCTTGAAACCCGTGGCCGCGATATTTTTGTGCGCGATACTGGTAGCTCCAACGGCACATTCGTCAATGGGCTACGGGTGAAGGAAGCCGCTCTGCGAGCTAACGATTTAATTAGCATCGGGCCATTCGAGCTTAAATTTGATGATCGAGCTGCGGCCAGCGTGATTATCTCCGATGAAGAGCTTGTGCCGCTGCAAAGCAACAGTCGCTCAGTCTCATCGGGCAAGCTCCCCGAACTCAATCTCGATGCTAACGATATTTTGCAAAATTTCTATCAAGTCAGCAGTCGCCTCAACATGATTCTCGATTTGGGCGAATTGCTCGACACGATTATGGATGAAGTGCTGCGTTTGGTTCCCGCCGAACGTGGTTTATTGCTGATGACGCGCCAAGATGGGCTGGTGCCGATGGTCGTCCGAGCGCCGAGCGAAACCCAATCGCTGACGATTAGCTCGACGATTGCGCGGCGGGTGTTGCGCGAAGGCGTGGCGCTGCTCACATCCGATGCACGGGTGGAATTTGGCTCACAGGAGAGCATCATCAGCCAAAATATTCACTCAGTCTTGTGTGTACCGTTAATTGGGAGAGCTGGCGTTTTGGGCTTGATTCACCTCGATAGCCCGGGCCTAGAGCGATTTAGCATCCGCGATCGCGAATTATTGACGGCAGTCGCCTATCAAGCCTCACTGGGCATCGAGCGGGCTAATCTGACCGATCAAATTCGCAACGAAGAAAAATTACGTCAACAATATGCCCGTTTTCTCTCGCCCGACGTAGCGCGAACCGTAGCCCAGCAAATTAACGAAACTGGCGAAATTTTCATGAAGCCAGTTGAGCAAGATGCTAGCGTGTTGTTCTCGGATATTCAAGGTTTTACCACGATGACTGAAACCTTGCCGCCGCTGGAGCTACAAAACCTCTTAAACGAATATCTAAGCGTCATGACTGATGTGATTTTCGAGCATGGCGGCACACTCGATAAATTTATTGGCGATGGCATCATGGCGCTTTTTGGCGCTCCCGTGTATTATGAAGATCACGCCCAACGTGCAATCGATACAGCGCTAGATATGCTGGTACAACATCAAAAGCTTATGGCTAAAATTGATGCCAGCAAACACTTCCGCATCCGAATTGGAGTCAACACTGGGCGGGTTATTTCAGGCCTCGTCGGCACACGCGAACGTTTAGAGTATACTGTCCATGGCGACACCGTAAATACTGCCTCGCGGCTTGAAGGCAAAGCCGAACCAAACAGCGTCTACACCAGCGAAGCCACGATTGCCAAGCTCGGTGAGAGCTACCAAGTACAGGAAGTTGGGCCATTGCAACTCAAAGGCAAAGCCCTAACTGTCCAAGTCTTCCGCGTCATGGGGAAAAACCTCCCAAGCGAAGGCTTTGAAGGATAATTATTCAAAGGATGAAGGATGAGGGATGAAGGATGAATCATCTCGAATCACTTCAATCAATTATTCCAAGCACTCATTTATAGGATTGTGCAACCAACTATCTACGCTCATTGATTATGGGAATATTCTGATAGTTTTAATATTCTTCCTTCCTCATCCTTCATCCTTCATACTTTTTAGGATCGATTTATGCCCTTGGTTGTTGGAGTTAAGTTTAAAGATTCGGGCAAAATTTACCATTTTGACCCTAATCAACATCATTTAGAGCTAGGCGATGCCGTGGTAGTTGAAACGGTACGCGGGCTAGAACTAGGCAAAGTGGCAGCACCGATCGAAGATCTGCCCGATTCTGATTTGATTGCTGAACTCAAACCTGTGATTCGCCAGCCCACCACCGAAGATTACGACCGCATGCGAGTGCTAGCTGAGCGCCGCGATGATGTATTGCGGATTTGTGCCGAACGAATTAGCGTGCATCGCTTGCCAATGCGCCTGATTCGCAGCGATTGGAATTTTGATGGCACCCGTTTGACGATCTATTTCACCTCGCAGCAGCGGGTTGATTTTCGCCATTTAGTGCGCGAACTAGCGCGAATTTTCCATGCACGGATCGAATTACGGCAAATTGGGGCACGCGACGAAGCCAAACTGTTGGGTGGATTAGGTCCATGTGGTCGGCCATTGTGCTGCTCAACCTTCTTGCCCGACTTTGCCCGTGTTTCGGTCAAAATGGCCAAAGATCAAGATTTGCCGCTCAATCCCTCAAAAATCTCGGGGGTTTGTGGGCGCTTGCTCTGCTGTCTTTCATATGAACAAGAGCAATATCTTGAGATTAAAGCCGAGCTGCCAACCCGTGGCGAGCAGGTCAAAACTCCCGAAGGCATTGGCTATGTGGTTGCCGTCAATACCATTCGCGAAACCGTTACCGTTGATATTGAAAGTAATTACCACGATTTCAAAGCTGATCAACTTGAAACCCTGACAGGCGCTGCCGGGGCGATTGCCCGCGAACGGCTCGAACAAGGCGAGGCCGCACCAATTGCCCAAAAACGCTTCAACCGTCCAGTCGGCGAAACGATTAAATCCACGCTGAACAACTGGGATAACGAAGATTGGGGCTTGGATGAGCTACGCTCCTTCGAGGAAGATCCTGAAAATTCAGGTGATAAGCCCAAACCACGCCCCAAACCAGCCCAACAAACTCGGCCAAATCCAGAGCCACGCGAACAACGTACAAATCCGAACGAGCAACGGCCACGCTTTGATCGTGCGGAGCGCCAGAAGCGCTTTAATCGCTCAGAAGCGGCCAATGCTGAGGCTAGCGCAGCCCCAACACCAAGCAACGAGCCTAGCGAACGCAAACCACGCCATGCCTTCAAGCGCAAAGGCGATACGACCCCAACGCCTGAGCGGCCAAAACTACCAGCGACAGTGCGTCAGCAATCGCTTGGTGGCGTGCCTGAGCAACTAACCCCGCGTGGTCGTCAGCCCTCTACGAATGACCCTGATGAACCGAAGCAACCAAATCGCCGCCGACGGCGCGGCAATGGTGGTAATGGCAATCATCAAGGGCAACAGCAAGTCCAGTCCAACCAGCCGCAAGCAGCATCAAACAAGCCACCTGCGATCGAGAAAAACGAATCAGAATCAGCGAAGCCAGAGGCGAATAACGAGCGTCGTTCGCCAAGGCGACGCAAACGCCGCAGCTAAATGCAAAAGCTCCTTGGTTTTGTACCAAGGAGTTTTTTTTAATATTTGCTAAAACAATAAAAAATCCCACTGGATAGTGTCCAGTGGGATTTCTATGGAGCGGTACGCATCCCCCTACGTTCCCACAGCGGGTGCTGCAGTAGCCTCGGTGTGTGTCGCGTTCACGGCCTGGTTCGGGATGGAGCAGCGTGGGGCACAACCAC